>JAICJP010000396.1 GCA_025928375.1 Candidatus Sulfotelmatobacter sp. | reverse complement strand
TCGCGCCGCCACGGACGTGCAGAGTGAGTCTACGCAGAGCGGTGCCGGAACTTCGAGTACAGGCTCGCCCCCCCGTGAAAGGAAAGATATGCAACCGAAAACGCTCTTTCCAACATTTTGGCGACGCGCCAAGGGATTGGACCTTCCTGAATCAGTTGGCACCAAGGAGGTGTTAGTGAATAAATCGAATGGATCCACAGCGGAGCCCGGCAGCGCTGATCGTCACGAGATGCTTTCCTATGAGGACATCTATCATGCTGCCGGCATCATGAACCCGGCGTCCGGCTACGGCATTCACAAAGTAGTCGAGATGCTGAACAGCGAGCGTATTCGGGACTTGTCGAAGGAGGTCAAACGCGCATCCATCCTGATGGCCCTGGACGCTGCAGGTACCCGGGTGGATGACGTGCTCGCGGATGCGACGCGGCGGCAGGACGCTCTCAACCGCTACGAAGCCGGGAAGAAGAAGCAGTTGGAAGAGTTTGAGAGTGCGAAGGCTCGCGAGATCAAAGAGGTCGAGGAAGAGATGGAACGGGTGCGGGCGCATTATGCCGAACGAATTCAGCGCAACCGCGATCTGGTGGCGCGGGAAAAAGAAGGGCTGCGGAACTGGCAGATGGCCATGCAGCACGAAGTCCAACGTATTGCAGAGGTGATCGAACTCTGCGGAAAACAAGCGGCCCTGGTTACAGGCGCGACATCTTCTGCACACGGGCAAACCAGCACTTCCGAAAAACCTGCGGAGCAAACCCGCGGTGCCGCATCTGGGCAATCCTGAGCGAGCATCCTTGATGAGGGGAATTACTTCACGCGGCGGCAGGCAATCAGCAGTTTGGTCCAGGGCTCGTCGTCAAGGCGGCTGATCTGCACCACCGGATGACCCTCGGTCGTGTCATGGATAAACTGGCCATCGCCGATGTACATACCAGTATGAGTGATCTGCTTGGGAGAGGATCCGAAGAAAAGCAAGTCGCCAGGCTGCAGGTCTTTGCGATGAACCGGAGTGAAGCCATTCCATGCAGCTTGTTGATCCGCATCGCGCGGCGTGTTGATCCCGCGGGCGCGCAGGAGCATCTGGGTGAATCCGGAGCAATCGAAGCCGAAGCTGGAACGGCCTCCCCACAAATAGGGGATTCCGAGAAAGCGTTTGGCTAGTTCGATCGATTCTGGAATCGAGAGCGGCTTCGGGTCGGCGGCAACGTCGCCTGCCTGCACCCAGGCATTTCGGAGATCAGGCAAATGGACCTGCAGCCAGCCTTCGGGAGCAGGTTTTCCGTCCTTCGCTTTTGCATCAGAAACCAGCTCGAGCCGCGTCTCAAATGGAACCGTTACCACCGGCTTGTGCTTCGTGATGTCAGGTTCGTTGTAGATATTGGCGAATAAACTCTCCACCTGCACCGCCGGCCCGGACTTCGCGTAGCCGTTGCCCGTGAGAAGAATTCGGATTTGACGGCTCGGCACCCAACCTTTGTAGTGATCCGCGGTCTGAATCCGCGACCATTCCCCGCGCGCAACGACCAGGCTCACGTCGCTCCCGTAGATGGCCTGCGAAACGACGTCGGTTTTGTCACTGGGGCCGGAATACATGTTGGCCACTGGAACCACCACCACGTAGACGCCACTTTTGGCCCATGCCGCCGTCGCAAGCAGAGCAACCAGAACTGCGGAAAGAAAGTGAGAGTGGTGCCGTCGAGGCCGGGTCAAGGAGTGAGAACGAGCGCTCAAGAGGGTATCGGGTCGCGTTGCTGTCGAGGTCAGATGCTAATGGATATGGGCGAACGCCGCCAGACAAAAATGAGGATCGAATTCTGAAACTTCAGCGGGTCTCGATGAACATGCCGGCGATGGCGTATCCGCACAGGAAACATACGGCCGCGGCAACCCCGGTTGTGATCCCGAAATGCGTCCGCACGTTGTAGGAGAGCGTCAGATGCCGCTTGGCATCATCCACTTTAGAGATCAGTTCCAAAGCAGTGCGGTGGATGCGCTCGCGCTGCGCGAGTGCCTGTACTTCCAACCGTTCCGGGGTAGCTGATGTGCTCATGACGCCTTCCGTGCTTCGTTGTGTATCCAAGTCTTATCTCCGCTCAGAACTGCGATGGTTTTTTGGGGGACCATGCTTTGTCTGCTGAGTCGTCGTTTCACGGCATAGAGCGCGCCGGCCCCGCCGATCGCCCAGAGAATCGCGATAGCGAGACATCCAAAGAACCACCGGTAGGGATTATCGGCGAAGGCAGTCGCCACCAACGCCGCGAGTGCAACTGAGAGCAGCAGGAATGCGGTGCTGAGCAGCAGAGAGCCAACGAGGGCCAGCGGCAGCGCAGACTTAAGCGCCTCGGTCTTCTCCTGGATTTCGCGCTTGAGCAACGCAATGCGCGTTTGCGCGAACTCCTGGAGCTCGCTCTTCATGTCGGTCAGGATTGCTGCCAGGCTGCGGCCGTTTTTGACCTCGCCGTTCATTATCGCCTAGACCTCAGGATACGGGCCGTGACGCCGAGAGCGAAGGCTGTTCCCGCTATGCCTGCGAGAAGAGCCACAGGTTTTTCTTCCTTGAGCCTGACACTTCGCTCGCGCAGGGTTTGTACGAAGGACACGGAGCCGTCCCGAGAAGATTCGTACGCGCCCGCGAAGAATTGCCCCACTCGGGCCTGGGTGCGTCCGGCCCAGTCGGCGATGCTCGCGACTCTTGGCGAAAGAGAATTGTCTGCGGGCGGCAGTTGGCGGGCGGGATCCGCGACGGCCTGCAAGTTCGGGTTTTCAAGGGTACTCATGGTAGGCTCCGGTACTCGATGGAGAAATCCCTCGGGTTCGTCCACCGAACTGCAGCTAGGATGCAGCCCCTTTCAGGCGTGTTGTCGTGAAATTGCGGGGTAAAGGCCGACTCAGCAATCAGCCTAAAAAAAAGAAAACATTAGTAACTGATCAGAGCAGGTACGTGAACGTGAGGGGCTACATCGACATCTCGCCTTATTTCTCAATATAGTACGCGGATTCATCAGGTCTGACTGCGCGTGGAATCCACAGTGGGCGTCGGAGGCCGCCGGGACCCGGGCCGGGACGCGCCAGCGCTTTCCAGCGTTGGTACACCGCGAAAGAGAGATTCGTGTCGACGAAGATGTCGCCGTAACGATCGTCCGGTCCAGCTTTTTCCACTCGCACCATTTGATGCCAGCAGTGCATCCCGCTGACTGGATCGGGATGAACCGGGAAAGTGATGTTCTGATGAACACCGGCATCGCCCCACCAGATGCGCTTCGTATCCGGATCCGCCGTTTCATAGGGCGATACAGACTGCAGTTGCCGCATCTTCCACTTCCCTTTCCCGATTTCCTTCAGGTCCACCCAGGCGCTCGACATGCGCTCGATCTGGTCATCCTGGTTGACTCGCCAGCGGCCCAAGTGGTGAGAACAAGCGACCACACCCGGAGCCAAGCCCTCAGTCACCCATGCGTGCAGCACGAAATATCCGATCTCCGTATGCACCGTCATGAGATCACCGGTGCGCACGTCGCGCATTTTTTTGGCGTCGGCTGGATTGATCCACAGTGGGTTGGTGTGCGAGATCTCATACAAGAATTTCGCATTGCCCGAGCGGGTGTGAATCAGATTGGGTAACCGGAAGATCGGCAGCAGCGTGTATACGTCGCCCTGTGCATCTTCGGGCCACACGACTGCGGGTGCGTATTTCGCATCGAAATCTTCGGACGGCCCTTCCCCCAGTGAAACGGCCTGTGCTCCCCGGTGAATGTGACTTCGATAGTACTCGGGCAGGGCAAACTCGCCCCAGTTCCACTCGGCCATGGTCTTGGAAAAGAGCTCGAGCTTGCGCGAAGGTGTGTTGTATCCGACGGCCGCCTCGTCGCCAATCATTACGCCTACCGGCTTGCCATCTTTAATGATCGTTCCGTCGGAAGCAACGTCGGCGCCAGCAAGGATTGTGGGGGATATAGGTTTTTCATTCTGCCTGTACACATCGCGCGTGATCTCGAATGCGCCGTACTTGCGCATGTATTCGAGCGGGTTGAGGCCCTCCTTCGACGCAGCTTCGGGCAGCCCGGGAACGGAATGCTCGAACATCCATCCGTAATACTCGTCGAGCGTCAGCTTTTCGCCGGGCCGATAAGGAGACTCGAAATATTGACGAATGCCCATCGCACCATCCGGATCAATGGCC
>JAICJP010000018.1 GCA_025928375.1 Candidatus Sulfotelmatobacter sp. | reverse complement strand
TTGGAATTCGCCGGACGTGGCCCGATCAGGGGTGCGATATCCGTGGATGTAATTACGTTCAGCCGAAGGGAAGAGACAATCGCTTCCGGGGGCGAACCGATGGGCGCAACACAAGTGGGCCCCTCGGTCAGCAGGCTGAAAACGTGCGCCGGGCGGGGCGCGGTAAAAGTCACAATCGAATTCGCGCGCGCAACGATTCCCTGCTGCGGAGCCATCCCGTCCGCGTCCGCGCCTGACGGGATATCGACTGCAACCACTGGGGCATCGCACCGGTTTAGAAGTTGAATCGCCTCGGCATATACGCCTTTGACGGGAGGCTTGAATCCGGTCCCCAGGATTGCATCGACGAACAGGTCAGCCTGGGATGCAGCGGCGCGACTAAGTTCCTCGCCCGAATGGACAGCCACCGCTTCGACTGGAAGCTTCCGGTACATTGTGGCGGCATCACCGCGCAGTTCGGTGGAATCGGCGAGCACAATTACCCGGACGTTCTTGCCCCTTTCATGTAACTGCCGGGCGGCGACGAATCCATCCCCTCCGTTATTTCCCTTTCCACAGAAGACGACGATGCGCTGTGCCGAGCCGTAGTGTGAAAGCACATGGTCCGTGACTGCGGAGCCCGCGTTCTCCATCAACGTCAGAGAAGGAACGCCGAAGCGCTCGCTCGTGAGGCGATCGATGGCGCGCATTTCCTCCGCACTTACAATTTTCATGATGGCGAGGCAGTCTGCTCGAGTTGTCGCAACTGGGTGGGCTCGCCCATGGCGATCAGGCAGTCGTCCGGCTCAATTCGTTCGTCAGGCGCTGGATTGAAGCGCATGCCATCGCGACGCTTGATGGCCAGCACGATTACGCCGCGCTCCTGCCGGATGCGCGAAGTTTCCAGCGTCTTCCCCGCGAACATCGAGCCTGGTGTGATGTGAACTTCTCCGATTTCCAGATCCATACCTAAGTGCGTCGTGGCAGTGTCGAGGAAGCTGACTACATGCGGACGCAAGAGGGACTGCGCGATTCTCTGTCCCGCAAATGAGTAGGGCGAAACGACCGAGTTCGCTCCTGCGGTCAAAAGATGCTTCTCCGCGGCATCCTCACTGGCGCGAGCGATTATTTTCAGACGAGGGTTGAGCCCCCGCGCCGTAAGCACGATGTAGAGATTGGTCGCGTCCGTAGTGGTAGCGGCAATGAGTCCACTTGCCCGCTCGATCTGCGCCTCGCGTAGGGTTTCTTCCTGGGTCCCATCGCCGGCGAGCACCAGCCAGTTTTCGGACGCGAACTTCTGGCGCTTGTTTTCGGCATTTTCGATGATGATGAACGATGCCGGTTTGCGCGCTAGCTCTCGCGCCACGCTGCGGCCCACGCGTCCCATACCGCAGATGATGAAGTGGTCCTTGAGCCTTGCGATGTCGCGCTCCATGCGCCGCCTTCCAAAGAAGCTCTGCAGCTCGAATTCTAGCAAAGCCTGGCTCAGCGCCCCGATTCCCAACAACAGCAGCGAAACGCCCGAGAGAATTACGAAGACGTTAAAGATGCGTCCCGTGTGCGACAGCGGGTGAACTTCCTGGTAGCCGATCGTGGTCAGCGTCGTGACTACCATGTATAAGCCGTCGAACCATGGCCAGCCTTCAACGTAGTGAAAGCCCGCCGTGCCGATGCCCACAACAATCAGCAGAAGCAAACCGATGGATCGCAGGTTACGCAGAGCTTTCATTCAGCGGGGACATCTTTTCTTGACCCCCGACTATAAAGCAAAAAAACCCTCCGCGCTCCGCGGAGGGCCTCAAACGCAAATTCCCGGCTAAGCTTCCGGATTCTTCGCCGCATTGATCGCCTGTACGCGGCTGTGCTTCTGCCCATAGGTAAAGTAGACGACCAGTCCAATCACCAGCCAAATGATCAGCCGCGCCCAGTTGACCCACCCGAGCTTGTACATCATGTAGCCATTTGAGATGACCCCGAGTATCGGGACCAGGGGCACCCAGGGAGTGCGAAAGGGACGGTGCAAGTCCGGATGGGTGCGCCGCAGAACCAGCACAGCGATAGAAACGATGACGAACGCAAGCAGCGTTCCAATGTTCACCATTCTGCCAATGTCATCGATGGGAGTCAGGCTGCCAACCACGGCCGCCACCAACCCGACAAGAATGGTGTTTTTCCATGGAGTTCGGTATTTCGGATGAATAGCCGCAAAGAACTTCTTTGGGAGCAGGCCATCGTTCGCCATTGAATAAAGCACCCGCGTTTGACCCAGCAGCATGACGAGCATGACGCTGGTCAACCCTGCGAGCGCGCCCAGCGTGATGATCCGCGAGGCGTTGATCAAACCGCGATCCAGAAAGGCCCGTGCCACGGGCGCTTCAATATTGATCTGCTGCCAGTGCACCATTCCGGTCAGCACGCCGGCCACCGCGATGTACAAGACGGTGCAGATCGCCAGCGATGCCATCATGCCGATGGGCAGATCCCGCTGCGGATTCTTGGCCTCCTGCGCCGTAGTGGAAACCGCGTCGAAGCCGATGTACGCGAAAAATATATAAGCG
The DNA here is from genome assembly GCA_025928375.1 of Candidatus Sulfotelmatobacter sp. Taxonomy (GTDB): domain Bacteria; phylum Acidobacteriota; class Terriglobia; order Terriglobales; family Acidobacteriaceae; genus Sulfotelmatobacter. Next base: position 23,363 of record JAICJP010000018.1, on the reverse strand, counting down.
GCCCCCGCTCCGATTCCGGCGAAACCGTGGGGAGCGTAAGTGGTCCAACTCGAACCCCAATTGACGGCATTAATATAGCGGATTCCCAGAGCGATCACGAAAAGCACAACCCCAACTTTGACCGTGACGATCGCAGCGTTGAACCTGGCGCTCTCCTTGATTCCGACCACCAGAACGGCAGTGATTACCAAGGCGATTATAAAAGCCGGTAGATTGAAGCCTATCTCCATCCCAAACAGGTGGGGAGCACCCAACAGCGCATGAGCCCGCTGCACCAGTTCCGGCGATTGAGCGCTGACGATGGCGCTCATCTTATCGAGCAAAGCCTGCGAACCTTGCACCAATGAGGGATCCGAAGCTTGCGCGATCTGTCGCGCGACCATTTCTTGCGCAGTCTTCAGTGCGGTCCAGTGGTCGTAAGCCAGCCACAGTGGCATTTTTACGTGAAAGATATCGAGCAGTTCGATGAAGTGGTTCGACCATCCTGACGATACGGTGCTCGCACCCATGGCGTATTCGAGCGTCAGGTCCCAGCCGATGATCCAGGCAAGCAACTCGCCTAATGTGGCATAGGCATAGGTATAGGCGCTTCCCGCCAGCGGAATCATTGCCGCGAATTCCGCGTAGCAAAGGCCGGCAAACGCGCATCCGAAGCCGGAAAGCACGAAGGATAGCGTGAGTCCGGGCCCCGCGTACTGTGCGCCCAGGCCGACCATCACGAAGATGCCCGCTCCGATAATGGCACCAACGCCCAGGGCTGTGAGTTGGAAAACACCGAGCGTCCGCTTGAGGCTGTGCTCGCCCGTTTCCTGGGCCTCGTCCATGAGCAAATTCAACGGCTTGGTTGCGAGAAGCCTTGCCATTCCCCTTGGTTTCTCCTGAGTGTCCACACTACGACTCATGCAGATTCTCCTGTGGTCTTCGCGCGGACCACGCGTAATACACCGGAATGCCCAGCAGCACGACGATCAGCCCCGGCCACGTGTATTGCGGCTTGTAGCGCAATAGTACGATATCGATGAATAAAGCCATCCCAATATATACGAGCGGCAGAACCGGATAACCGACGGCCCGATAAGGGCGAGGGGCGTCCGGGTGCGTCCGCCGCAGCACGAACAATCCCACAATGGTCAGAATGTAGAACACGAGCACGGCGAAGATGATGTAGTCGAGAAGTTGCCCGTAGCTGCCCGAGATGCACAGTACGCACGTCCACACCATCTGCACCATCAGCGAAACCGCTGGGGTTTTGTAGGTAGGATGCAATTTGGCGACCTTGCGGAAAAACAGGCCGTCCTTGGCCATGGCGTAGTAGACGCGCGCTCCGGATAAAATCAGCCCGTTCATGCAGCCAAAGCCGGAGATCATAATGGCGGCTGCCATCATAAAACCGCCCTTACTGCCAAAGCCCTGGGTAAGGACTGCGGTGGCCACGCGATCTTCGGTCGCATGCGTGATTCCCCTGGCCAAAATCGTTGCTCCTCCCGCCATTCCTTCCAAAGGTAGAGTGGCGAGATAAACGAAGTTGCACGCAATATAAAGCGCGATTACCACGCCCGTGCCTACAGCCAGGGACAACGGCAGGTTTCGGCTGGGATTCTTTACTTCTCCCGCGGTGAAAGTGACGTTGTTCCAGGCATCGGCCGAGAACAAAGAACCGACCTGCGCAACTGCCAACACGGTTAGCGTGCTGACGAATACTCCTTCGCCGATATCATGCAGCGACCACAGCCCCGCGTTATGCCAGAAGTGGCCGCTGAAATTCGCCAGAATCGCCTCCGGATTCCGGCAAAACGCGAAGCCCAGCACTGCTAGCCCCAGCAATGCCAGGACCTTCGCCGTGGTGAAGATGTTTTGAATGGCCGCGCCCGTCTTCAGCCCAAAGATATTGACGATCGACAGAATGATCGTGAGCAGGATTGCCATGAGGTTCTGGGTATTGATGCCCACGTCCATATTGCCCAGCACCATGGGACCGACATGAATCGGTGGAACCTTCCACAAATGCAGGATCCAGTTGGAGGAAGAGATGGAGGGGACAAAGACGCCGAGAAACTTGCCAAAAGCGACGCCTACAGCAGCAATCGTGCCAGTCTGTATCACCAGGAACAGCGTCCAGCCGTAGAGAAATCCCCACAGGGGGCCCAGCGCCTCGCGGAGGTAAACGTACTGCCCGCCCGCGCGGGGCATCATGGCAGCCAATTCGCCGTAGCTGAGAGCGGCTACGATGGTCATCAGCCCGGTTACAACCCAGGCGCCGATCAGCAAGGCGGGAGAGCCCGCCTCTCGGCCAATCTCGGCGGACACGATGAAGATGCCGGAACCGATCATGGAACCGATCACCAGCATGGTCGCACTGGTCAGGCCCAGTCCCTGGACTAATTCTTTGTCCTGATGACTGTGAAGTTCCCAGTCGCTATTGGCAGCAGGCTGCGTCGTAGTAGGTATACCCAGGCTCTCCTCCGCAGGGATTGATCGTCAAGAGACTCTACCGCAGAATGCGCAAAAATTCCTCTGCTGATTTGCGCGGCTCCAATAATAGATCGGATATCACCGCAATGCAGTCCGCACCAGCGTCCATCACCGACGCCGCATTTCCCCGTGTAATTCCCCCGATCGCCACCAGCGGCTTGCGAGTCAATTTCCGCGCTCGGCGGACCCCTTCCAGGCCTACGACAGGATCAGGCTTGTCCTTGCTGGACGTCGCGAATACGGGACCTATGGCGAGATAGTCTGCAGAAGTAAGATCCGCGTCGCACAACTGCTCTGGATTGTGCGTGGAAAGTCCCAGCCAGCGATCTGGTCCGATGATTTTGCGCACCGACTCCGGCGACAAATCTTCCTGGCCAACGTGGACACCGTCGAAATCGGCAGCCAGACAGAGATCAGTGCGGTCATTCATGATCAGCCGAACCGTGTGGCCAACATGCTTCTTGAACTGCTGCGCCTGTTGCAAGGTGACGAGGGCATTCCCTGATTTATTACGGTATTGAAGGAGAGTACAACCCACGCTGGCCAGGTCCTCGGCAAACGCCACCAAATCCCGAGTTGACCCGCGACAGGACGAGTCCACGATGGCGTACAGGCGAGGAAGCAAAATCATTGCAGGAGTCTGACCACCAGAAAATGTAGCGCCGGACGCCATCGTCCGGGGTTGCGCAATGCTGGCTCGCGCAGCCCGGAACGCTCCCTACACGTCGCTTCGCTCCGGGGCGGGCGAGAGCGTCCCCCCTACTTTTTTTCGTTCTTCTTCAGGAAGCGTTCAATGAAGCCGGTATCGAAGTTTCCCGCGCGGAAATCCGGATCGGCCAGGATTTTCCGATGCAGCGGAATCGTCGTGTACACGCCCTCTACCATGAACATCTCGAGCGCCCGTGACATACGCGAAATGGCCTCGTTGCGATCCTTCGCTCGCACAATCAGCTTGGCAATCAAAGAATCGTAGTAAGGAGGAATGACCCCCTCGGCGTATGCCGCCGTGTCCACTCGAACTCCTGTACCTCCCGGCGGATGGAAAGCCGTTATCTTTCCCGCAGAAGGCGTGAACTTCTCGGGATGCTCGGCATTGATGCGACACTCAATGGAGTGCCCGCGGTGCACGATCGGCCCATGGAGCACCTCGTCCATTTTGGCGCCCGCAGCGATCATGATCTGGCTCTTCACCAGGTCTACATCCGTGACCATCTCGGTGACTGGGTGCTCCACCTGGATGCGCGTGTTCATCTCGATGAAGTGCAGGCGCCGGTCCTGATCCATCAGGAACTCAATGGTTCCCGCGTTCCAGTATCCGATCTTCTTGAGAGATGTGCAGAGAACCTCACCAATTTGGGCCCGCAATTCCGGAGTGACCTGAGTGGAGGGTGACTCCTCCAGCAGCTTTTGATGGCGCCTCTGGATCGAGCACTCGCGCTCTCCCAAGCTGACGACACTACCGTGCTCGTCCGCCAAAACCTGAAACTCAATATGCCGCGGATGCTCAACGTACTTCTCCATATACAAATCGCCATTGCCGAACGCGCCCGCCGCCTCCGCCTGTGCCGCCTTGAAAAGTCCGGGAAGTTCCTCTTCATTGCGGGCGATTCGCATGCCCCGCCCGCCGCCACCAGCGGAAGCTTTCACAATCACCGGGTAGCCAACTTGCCGGGCCCACTCCACGGCCTCTCCGTCGGAAGCGATGATCCCCTCGGAGCCGGGCAGGATCGGCACTCCGGCGGCTTTCATGGCCGTCCGCGCCTTCTCCTTTTCCCCCATCAAGCGCATGACTTCCGGACGCGGGCCGATGAACTTGATCTCGCTCATGTGGCAGACTTCCGCGAAGTTGGCATTCTCGGCGAGCAACCCGTACCCGGGATGGATCGCCTCCACATTGGCGATTTCGGCGGCACTGATCACAGCAGGAATGTTCAGGTAACTCTGGGCCAATTGCGGGGGACCGATACAGATCGCTTCATCGGCAAAGCGCACATGCAGTGAATTGCGATCGGCCTCGCTGTAAATCGCGACGGTCTTCACGCCCAGTTCCTTGCACGCACAGATCACGCGCAGTGCAATCTCGCCGCGATTAGCAATCAGGATCTTCTTAAACATGAGAGAAAACTATGAGCTATGTGCTTTGACCTGCGAGCGGAAAAATCCAGGCTCGCGGCTCCTGCTGGTTTATCGCAGACACAAAAAGGCGCGGGTTGGCGCGCCCTTGAACAATTTCAGTTTCACTTCTTCGGCCGGACCACAAATAACTCCTGGCCATACTCGATTGGCTGCCCGTTGTTGGCCAGCTTTTTCACGATCTCTCCGGCCACATCCGACTCAATCTCGTTCAACAATTTCATCGCTTCGACAATACATAGCACTTGTCCCAATTCGACCGTATCCCCGACCTTGACAAAGGGAGGAGCCCCCGGCGAGGGAGCCTCGTAAAACGTCCCCACAATGGGCGACTTCACGGCGTGCAGGCCTTCTTCCGGAGGAGGCGCTGCGACGGGCGGAGGGGTCGCTGTCGGAGGAGCGGTGGGTACGGCGCCCACTTGCACGGGAGAAGCAGTAGCGGAAGGCACCGCGAAGAAGCGTGCCTCGTTCTGCGAGTGCACCAGGGTGTGCTCCCCGGCACGCTTGATCCGCACCTTGACATCGCCACGCTCGAGTTCGAACTCGGCGATGTCCTTCTCGATTAAAAACTCGATGAGTTCCTTCAGCTCTTTTTGATTCATTCGTGTACGGTGGGACCTTCGCCGATCCCCCGCGCTACCCGGAGGGTGCGCAGAAGCCGGACATCGTTCGTGCCCGGCCTATATCAAGAAGACTAAATTGCCAGAAAATCCTTGCTGGTGGGCGTCAGTACCTCACAGCCACCGGCCGTGACCGCTACCATATCCTCGATCCTCACGCCCCATTTGCCGGGGAAGTATACCCCGGGCTCGATGGTAATGACCATCCCAGGCTGCAGAATCTCGCGCTGGCCATTGGCTACGCGGGGGCTTTCGTGAATCTCCAGCCCCACCCCATGCCCGGTGGAATGCGTGAAAAATCGACCTAACCCAGCTTTTCGTAAGACCTTGCGAGTCGCAGCATCGACCTCGCCCACGGTGATTCCGGGCTTTACTGCGTCAACGCCGGCTTGCTGCGCCTCCCGAACTGCCTGGTAGACGCGCCTAGCTTCCTGCAAAGGCTTGCCCAGCCACACACTGCGGGTCTGATCCGAACAATAACCCGAAAGTATAACACCGAAGTCACAAACCACGAACGCTCCGGAGGGTATGCGCTGCGAGGAAGCCCGCCCGTGCGGAAGTGCGGATCGCCTTCCAGACGCGATGATGGTCGGGAAGGACATCTCCTCCGCCCCGGCCCGGCGCGCCGCCAATTCCATTTCCGCAGCCACCTCGACCTCTGTCGTCCCCGGACCCATGACCTCCACAGCGCGCTCGAAGAGCCTGGCTCCGAGCGCCACCGCCTCGCGGATCAGTCGGAGTTCATCGTCATCCTTCACCATGCGGAGTTTCTCCACGATGGCGGGCGCATCCTTCAAGGTAATCGAGGCCGGCCGGAATTTCATGAGGCGCTTCTTTTCGGCCACGCTGAAATGCTCGGCCTCTATGCCTATTGCTCTTTTCCTGCGAGCGGTTTTCCCTTCCGCGAGCACTTCGCCCAAAGCTTGCAGCAGAGCTTTCCTGGCAATCACTACCTTCGCGCCCTTCACCTCGTCGTGTGCTTGCGTATCGTAGCGAACGTCGGTGATGAAGAGACTGCCGGACTCCTGCACCAGCAGAACGCCCGCGCTGCCGGTGAATCCGCAAAGGTATCGAATATTTGGCAGATGGCTGACGAGAAGTCCGTCAAGGCAGGTAGTCGCAAGATGCTTCCGAAGCTTGTTCTGACGAGCCTGAAAATTCATTGCTGCGAGTTTAGCAAGAAGCACCGAACACCGCTGTATTTCATAGCAACGCCTGAACGTCTACTTGGGCTTTACTTGACTTTAGGTGCCGCCACTACCACAATGGCGGCGCGTTCCATCGGGCACCCAGAAGGAGTACAGCTTATGAGAGCCTTCAGAATCTGTTGCGGCGTTCTATGCGTGCCGTTACTGGGGATCCTCGGTTGCAACAATAACGCTTACACCAAGAAAGGTCCGGAAACACAAACCAACACTGTGACAATCACCAACTGCACCGCCAGTCCGGATACGGCACAAGTTCACAGGGGAGACGATCTGACCTGGAGCATTGGGGATGCTCACAGTTATTCAATCACTTTCAAAGGGCGCACACCTTTCTCCTCTGCCACGGTTCCTCCGGGACAGAGCCAGAAAGCGAAGGGTGAGTTCTGGTGCAACACCTTCGGTGGAATCCATGGGGATTACTGTGTTTATCCCTATGATCTCGTCCAGGATGGCAGTAAGAATTGTCCCGATCCCGGCGTCCATATCGTTCCCTGAGTCAGCTCTCAGGCAGGAGCTTGCGCAAGGGCGGCTCGTTTTTGAGATGGTCGAAGTCGGGAGTGTCGCGAATCACGGTCCGCGAATACCCTGCGGCCACTGACTTGGTGAGATATTCGAGGGTCTTCTCCTTGTCCCCGAAATGGTTGTACAGGATAGCCGCGCGGAATAGGACATCGGCATCCACCGGGGCAATCTCCAGAGCTTTCGTGATCTGTGCGCGCGCTTGCGAGTCTTGGTCGAGCATAGCGTAGTAATCCGCGGTAAAGGCCAGCGCGAATGAGTCCTTAGGGTTCACCTGGAGCCTGGTGCCCGCCAATTGAATAGCCTTTTCATAGGCAGCGAGGGAATCCGTGCGCCGAGCTGGGATTTGGTACAGCGTGTCTCCCAAGTTTCCCCAGTTCAGCCAGTCCTTGTCATCGATTTTGAGCGCCTGCTGCAGATTATCGACGGAATCCTGGTAGCGCCGCATGTAGAAGTACGCGGCTCCTAAATTTCCGTACGACTCAAACGAGGGGCGCAACGTGTTCGACTGTTTAAGGGCGTCCACAGCCTCCTGGTAACGGCCGAGCAGAAGATAAATCCCTCCCAGGTTGGAATAAGCCCGAAAGTTTGAGGGCGCCAGGGTGATGGCCTTCTGAAACATGGCGGCCGCATCCCCGTAGCGCGCCTGATTGTAATAAAAAGCGCCAAAAGCGTTGTAGACATTCCAGTAGTTAGGACGTAACGATACAGCCTTGCGGTAGGCCTGTTCTGCATCCCCAAGCTTGCCCTGCTTCTCATAGGCTGCCGCCAGCAGGCGCAGGGTTTCGTCGCTGTTATGGTCGAGATCGAGCGACCGCTGAAACTGCTGCACTGCGTCTTCGTAGCGTCCTAAGGAGAAAAAAACATCACCCAGGCAGCTGTGGGCTTCTGCGAGTTGCGGACTTATTTCGAGGGCCCGCTCGCATTGGCGCTTCGCATTGTCGAGCCACTCCTTGCTCCGGTTGTTGCGTTGAAAACCCGCAGTGTACGCCAACCCCATCGCCGCGTAGGCCGGCGCATAGTTTCCGTCCACAGCAATGGCCTTTTCGAACTGCGCAATCGCGCTCTCTATGTTGTCTGGGTGTTTGTAGTCCTCCAGGTATCCGCGGCCACGCAGGTAGAAGTCGTAAGCCGCAGGTTTGGTGTCGAGAGCTGGCTGCAGAGTTTGCCGTCGGGAAGGATCCACGGCCTGAGGAAGTTTTTCCAGTACTTCCGCGACCAGATTGTCTTGCAATCCGAAAATATCGCCGGCATCTCCGGTAAGCGTGTTAGCCGCGATTTGAATGTGTCTGCGTGGATCGACCAGGCTCCAGGTGATGCGGATCCGCGCCCCATCCTGTTGCAAGCTGCCCTCAAGCACGAGATCGGTGCCGAACTCGCGCCGCGCCTGGTCGGAAGTCTTCACCCCTTGCGCGATCAACTCGCGGGTTGAGACCAACTGCAGGGGCGCGCCATCGGAGGCTTGCACCAGTTTCGCCGTCAACGTCTGCGTCAGCCCGAGACCCAAAGCGTTGGTCGGCGGATCGTTAGAGACCGACTCGAACGGTAGGACCGCCATCATTCGTTCTTGCGGCGCGGTCGACCCGCTGCGATGACGCTGCCACCACCACGCCCCGCCGGCGACCAAGAGAATGGCGGCCGCGATCGCCGTCCAGAGCTGCCACTTTGGCCGCCCTACTTGCCTCGGCCGAAACGTCGTCCTCCCACTCGCGAGGTTCGCGAGATCAATCCGAAGATCGCCTGCGGATTGGTAACGTTGCCTGGGATCCTTCCGCAGTGCCCGCAGGACCACTTGCTGAAGCCCTTCGCTGAGCGTGGGGTTGCTGTCGCGTGGAGGCACGGGGCTCTGTTCGAGGATCGCGGCCAGCAGCGGTCCGCCTGTCAAATCGCCGAATGGCCGTTTCCCCGTGGCCATTTCGTACAACACGGCGCCCGCCGACCACACATCGGCAAGCGCATCCGGCTTCCGTCCTCGGACCTGCTCCGGCGCCATGTACGGCAAGGTCCCCGCATCAGAATAGCTCTCCGTGGGCGACGAGACCGTGGCCGTCAGTTCCGTCTCCGTTTTTAAAATGTAGGCCAGGCCAAAATCCAAGATCTTGAGCTTGCCGTCCGGGGTAACCTTCACGTTGCTGGGCTTCAGATCGCGATGGATGACGCCTTCTTTGTGCGCCGCCTCCAGACCAGAGGCCATCTGCTCGCCCAACCGAAGAATCTCCTCCTCGGGCAGCGCGCGGCCCGCAAGCATGGCCTCCAGCGTGAGACCGGGTACGTATTCGGTGACTAGATAATCAATGCCGCCATCCTGGCCGAAATCAAAAGCCATGGCAATACAGGGATCGACGATTCTGGCGAGGCTCAATGCTTCGCGGCGAAACTGGCGCCGCGCCGGTTCGCTCAGCAGCGGCAACTTGGGAAGAGTTTTGAGCGCGACATCGCGATTGAGCTGCTCATCCCGCGCCCGGAACACTACGCCCATCCCGCCGGCGCCGATCTGCTCGACGATACGATAGTGACCCAGTACCTGGCCCGTAACGGGAGGGGACACTGTCATGTAGCGGATACTAGGCTGGGGAATTCCAAAGGTCAACCGTGGCGCAAGGCGGGGAATTGCTGCTGGCAGTGCGGGGTTTACCAGCTGAAACTGGTCTCGTGCAGGCGATCAAACTACGGTCCCTCTCGCTCGAGGAGTCTAGTGGGATTTCCGCCCTTCCCAGAAACAAAACCGCCGGCCTGACAGGTTCGCCAGGCCGGCGGCTCCGTTCTCGTTGCGCGGTAAGCGCTACGTCTGAATGATCCTCGGCGTGATGAAGAAGATCAGCTCCTGGTTCTGAGTGGAAACCTGCGTGTGTTTGAACAGGTTGCCCAGAAAAGGGAGGTTGCCGAGCAGCGGCACCTGGTTGATGTTGATCGAGTTCTGCGTCTGGATGACGCCGCCGATCACCACCGTTCCGCCATCGGTCACCAGCACCTGCGTGGTGGCCTGCTGCGTGATCAGTTCCGGGTTGCCTTGCACTTGCTGCGCGAAGTTAGGCGTCGTGTTCTCCACGTCCACGTTCAGGAAGATCGTGTTCTCCGACGTGATCTGCGGGGTCACCGTAAGCCGCAAAAACGCGTCCACGTAGGTGACGGTCGGAGGACCACCCAACTGAGCCTGCGTGACGATGGGGACGCGCACGCCTTGCTTCACCAGTGCTTGAATGTTGTTCTGGGTAACCACACGCGGACGCGACAGCACCTTCAGCAAGCCGCGCGATTCCGCCATGGTCAGGATGGCGTCAAGTCGAATATTGCCGGTGGAGTTCTGGAAACCGATACCGCTGCTCGGACTGGTGACACCCAAATTGGAGAACAGCGGAATCTGGTTCAGAGTTGTTCCTGTCGGCGCCGAAGTACCCGCCACGGTGTAGGACGGTGGCGGTCCCCCGAAAACTCCGATGGGAGAGGTTCCCACGCTGCTGGCACCGCCCACGGTAGTGGTGCTGTTGCCCCAGCCGAAACCGAGCTGGGTGCCGATGTCACGCGCGAACTGACGTGTCGCGGCCACAACTCGCGCCTCGATTTCCACTTCCTGCGTCTTGCGATCGAGCTGCGTCAGGAGGCGGTCAATCGTAGGAATCACCTTGGGAATATCGTTGATGATGACAGCATTGGTGCGATCGTCCGCCACCACGTCACCGCGCTGCGATAGGAACTTCTTCACGGTTACGATGGCGTCCTTCGCCTTCGCGTAGCTCAGGAAGCGAGTGACCGAAACCTTCTCCACTGCCAAGGCCTCGGATTCAATCTGGGCGCGGCGAGAATCGGCTTCCTTCTTCAGGGTTTCGACCGTAGCTATGCGGAGGACGTTGCCTTCCAGTTCGCGGGCCAGATCGTTATTTTTGAGCACAATGTCCAAAGCCTGGTCCCACGGCACGTCATCCAGCACGATGGTCAGCGTTCCGTGAACGTTAGGATCGAGCACCACGTTGAGCCCGCTGATCTCGTGAATGAGCCGGAAGAAATCTTTCAGGTCAACATCCTTCAGGTTTACCGAGATGGGTTCGCCTGTGTATTTCGGGCCCGCCATGGCGCCCTGCTGTCCGGCTTGGGCTTTCTGCTCCGCTGCCAGATTTACTGCGGGTGTGATCGTGGGAGTCCCCGTATTGCCCTGGGCCTGCGCCGCATTCATGCTCACGGGCAGCAGCTCCGGCGTGGTCTTGTCGGAGAACTTTGCGGCCGCATCCTGAGCGCGATCCGCCGGATCGTCCGAGGCTGCAGGCTTCGTGTCACTTTTGGCCTGATAGGAAGGCTCAACGAAGACGTACTCATTGGGCGATGCCGATGCTTTGGCTGCCGGTGCACCTTCCGCCTTCACTGGAGACGCGGTATTGCTCGCCACCGGGGCCGGAACATCAGCCTTGGCGTCAGCACTGGCATGCAGACTGAGCACAAGCTTGCCGGCCGGTCCGGGCGTGAGTTCGTAGGCGCAAGCCTTTTCGAGATCAACGACAATGCGAGTAGTTGGATGCGACTGTCCATCCATGCCTATGCGCACGCCCTTGACTCCCTGCGCGCCAACCGAAATGGCCTTCTGCCTGGTGCCCATGATCGTCTCCGGCAGATCGACCACCACGCGGGCGGGTGAGTCCAGAGTGCTCACCTTAGGCGTCAGCGTGCCCTGCGAGTTCATCTCGACTCGGATTGTGTCCGCATCCCGGACTACGTTGACTCGATCGAGCTGGCTGGTGGTCTGGGCAGCCGCAGCCACCACCAGAACCAGCAGCAACGATACGAACATTGCCAATTGTTGCTTTCGCATTTCGCTTCTCCCCACCCGCGGGCCTGGCCCGCGTGTCCTTCTTGCAACTCGTTTCGGCGCCCCTTGCGGGGTCCGCCGCCGTGCCTAAACTGCTGGAGCTAGAATCCGTTTCACAACTTCCCGGGTGAACGACTTACCCAGCTTGTCCTGAATGGTCTCCTGGAACACGACTGAGTCCCCCGTAATCTTCACAACATATCCGTTAAACACGGGATCGTTTTCGCGGAGAAAATAAGCTTTGTTGAGGTTGTTCGTGACTACGGCGATGAAGCCGGTGTCAGACTTGACCACTCCGCGCACATTGATCGCGCCGATCTCCAGGCACTTCTTGCCGGTGGCGCAACCCGAGCCATGCTGCTGCACAACGGGGCTGAAGAACGGATCCCGACTCCCGGTCATCGCCCATTTCTTTTCTTCGGGCTTAGGATGCTTCGGGGCTTCCGCCACTTTTACCGGAACGGCAGCGACAGCGGGACTAGCCTTGGCCGCGAGCACCGTCTTCGCCGGCGGTTGCTTGGGCTCTGCTTTCACAGGTGCCGCTACTGCTTTTACAGCGGCAGCTTTCGTTCCCAAGGCTCTCGCATCAGCTTTCGCAATCGCCACCGGGACGGGAGCTGTTGCCTGCGCCGTTTTTACAGGGGTTGTAGACGGAGCTTTGGTTGCAGGCGCCTTGGCGTCGGCAACCTTCGGCGACGGCTGCGGTTTGCCCGCGACCACAGCGGTTTTCGCTGGAGCCGGAGCATTCTTCGCAGCCGCGATGGCGCTATCCTGCGTGTGCAGAATCAAAATCGTTTTTCCCGCAGGACCGGGAGCGACCTCATAGGCCAAAGCCTTGTCGAGATCCACTACCACGCTGGTCGTGGGCGGAGTCTTACCGTCCATGCCGATGCGGACGCCCTTGACTCCCCCAGTCCCCACCGGAATTTTCGACTGCGCGCTGGCTACAACCGTCTCCGGAAGTTCCACCAAGACGCGCGCCGGCGAACTCAGCTTACTCACCCGCGGCGTGACCGCCTGGCTGGAGCTGATCTCGATCTGAATATCGTTCGCGCCCGGGACCACGTTCACGTGTTGCAGTTTGTTGGTGTCCGAGGCTGTAGAAGCCGATTTCGCGGCCGTCTTCGCTGCCGGAAGCGCAGCTGGCTTTACCGTGCCAGCCGGAGCGGCGGCTGTCGGCTTGGCCGCCTGCTGTTGCTGCAGCGACTTCACCGTCTTGCGCGCGTTATCGATGGCGTCCGGGTTCTGGGCTATCGCCGCCCCGCCCACCATCATTGCCATTGCCACAATGCCTGTCGTCAGCTTCATATGCGGGTCCCTACTTCTTCGCCGCCGGCAATCCGGGTTTTCCGGCGCCTGCCGCGGAAGGTGTCAAATCGTGACTGAAATAAGTCGTCGCCGTAAACGTAGCGACCACGCTCTCGTTGGGCGCGTACTGATACGTGTGCTTCGCTTTCGCCCCGCCTGGGTTCTTAGTCGTCGCAATCATCAAGTTGCTGATGTTGATGATCCTCTCCAGCTTGCTTACCCGGTCGAAAAAGTTCAGCGTCGAGTAGTACGGGCCATCCAGTTCCATATCGAAAGGAACTTCGGTGTAGTACTGCTGCGACTTCACGTCTTTCGCCGTGTAGCGGCGCAGTTCTATCCCCGCATGGGTCGCTTCCGAGCCCATCATGGTCATGAATGCATCGATCTGCTTTTCGTCGGGCACGATGCGCTGTTCGATCTCGAGCTGCTGCTTCAATTCAGCCAGTTGCTGCTCGATCTGCTTCAGCTTCGGCCGGTACGACTCCAGTTCGTTGTTCTCCCGAACCTTGTCCTCAAGGGCATGCTGCGCTGCGGCATTCTTCTCCACCTGCCCTTTGAAGACAGTGAAATACAGCGCCGCGGTCACCACTGCTCCCCCGAGAATCACCATTCCCCACTGCTTGATTCCGGACAGTTCACTAAAGTTCGCCATAGGTCTGCCTTTACGACTTCCCCTTCTCGCAGGTCAGGGTGAACTGGAACGCCTGCATGTCTTTGATCGACTCGTCCTGGTACGTTTCCTTGATCTCAACCGTCCTGAAGTAGCCAGTCTTCTGCAGGTTCGCAATCAGATTGGCAACGGCATCGGTGCTCAGCGCCGTCCCCTCAAGACTTACCGACGGTCCCGTGTCATCCATCTTGCTCAGCCATACAGCTTCGGTGCTGTTGATCGTTGCCCCGAGCATGGCCATCAGGTTGACCGGGCCAGTCTGGCCCTCATGCAACTGCTTAATGACATCGACTCGCCGTTGATACGCGTTGGCCTGGGTCTGGCGCTCCAGGAAGCGGACCTTCACATCGGCCAGTTCCCGATTCTTCTGTTCCGCGACTTTCATCTTTGCGGCTATGGCCTGGGTCTCGTGATCCAGGCGATACCAGTAGCCTAGATTGCCCAAACCGACGATCACCACCATGGCGAGGATCTTCAGCTTGGGCGACCCCATATCGCCCATTTCGATCGAAGGCATGGACGGGGCCGCGCTCGCGCGCTTGCCTTTGCCTTTGGAGGTTTCGAGCAGGTTGATTTTGATCATAGGGATTCAAAGCTCCTCAGGGCCAAGCCCACCGCCACTGCCATCTGGCCGGGATTCTGCTCTACCAGTTCCACTCCGTGTCCCTCGACTGGCGGCATCACGCGCTGGAACGGATTCAGCAACTCCACCGGCATAGAGAACTCCTGCCGCAGCGCTTCCACGAGGCCAGGCACCTTCGACGAACCGCCCGCCAGGTAAATTTTCTCGATGTGCTCTCCGGCCGCGCTGGCCCGGAAGAAATCGAACGTCTTCTGGATTTCCAGCACAATGATCTCGGTCACCTGCTGCAGGATGGGGTGCTTGGCGTCTTCACTCACCGTACCCACCTTGTGCCCCAGCTTCAGCGATTCCGCATCTTCAAAGCTCAGGTCCAACTCCTTCTGCAGGGAATCGGTGTACTGATGGCCGCCCACGCTCACATCGCGCGGAAACAGCGGCGTTGTACCTTTGACGATGTTGATGTTCATAACGCTGGCGCCCAGGTTGAGCAGAGCCACCACCTGCCCCGGTGCAGGCTGATAGTTGTACTCGTAGCAGTTCTGCAGAGCCAGCGCATCGATGTCGACAATAGCCGGGGTGCGGCCCGCCATCGAGAGTACGTTGGTGTAGTTCAAAATCTTGTCCTTCTTGACTGCTACCAGGAGCACATCCATCTGCGGGCTGCCCACTTCGTCCGACAGAATCTGGTAGTCCAGGCTTACGTCAGCCAGATCGAAAGGAATGTGCTGCGCCGCTTCCTTCTCGATGGTCTCTGCCAGCTCCTGGTCGCTCATGGAGGGCAGTGAGATCTTTTTCACGATCACCGAGTGTCCACTGACCGCGGTGGCCACAGCCCTGGTCTTGATCTGGTTATCGGCGAACAGCTTCGAAATCGCGCTCGATACGGTTCCCGAGTCCACGATCATCGAATCGACCACAATGTCCGACGAGAGCGGCTCCAGACCGAGATGTGCGACTTCGATCTGCCCGCCCTTCCTCTTCAGCTCCACCGCCTTGATGCTCGAGGAGCCCACATCCAGACCAACAATGGACTTCGATCCGAATCCAAACATGTGCCCACCTTTTATGTGTGTCGCGGGCTTGTGCCCAGGACAATTTTTTCTAAAGTTGCCCCGCTGCCTTTGCTGCCGTCTTCGGCTTGCGCTTAGGCTGCGGTTCCATCTCGCTCGACTTCTCTTCCATCCACTGGTCCAGCTTCGATTTCTTGAAGCGCCAGCGATTACCGAGCTTGAACGCGGGAATCTTCTGCTCGCCAACGTACTTGTACAGAGTGTCCGGACTCACTCCCAGATATTGCGACGCCTGGCGAATATTCATCACTTCTCGCGAGTCGGCCATAGTTCCTTCGCCTGTTCCACTGAACCGGCCCGCCTTGCGTTCTGCCGTTGCGGGCTTCCTTGGGGGAGACTTCCAGCCCTCTCTATCGGCTTCGAGGGCTTTCGGTGTCCAGAGCATATATCAGCCCTGAAAAACCCCGCCTCGGAGTGAATCTCCGCGTTTCCCCGGTTTTTTTGCCTGTTTTCTGGAATTCGGAAAAACTGGGTCTGAGCTTGGTTCTATATACAGTGCCCGCTCATTGTGTTGACCCCACTTATAGTATCGTCTATGTAGATCGTGCTTAGTTATGTCAGGGGCGGTAACTGAAGTACTAGGCACGGTACGGAGGTACTAGATCGGTCGCCCAAGCTGTTGGTTCGGTGGCCTTTTGCGGCAGGCACGAACTGGCTCTCTCGTTAGCGCGCGTCTGGGAGCTCGCGGCTAACGTCGGGAGTTTTTCTGCGCGGGGATGACCAATGCGGTAATCTATTCCGTCCTTCAGGAGAACGAAGTTGCGATATCTCGATCGCTTGCAGCCGCTTGCCCTCCTCGTCGTGCGGCTCGTACTCGGTGTGATTATGGTGGCGCACGGCTATCACAAGGTGTTCGGAGGCTTAGTCCAGTTTTCTCACATGGTGGGCAACATGGGTCTGCCTGTATGGTTGGGCTACGTTGCCGCCTTCACCGAACTGGTGGGGGGCCTGTTCATCCTGGCCGGATTTTTTACCCGGCCGGCGGCCTTCGCGATCTGTATTGATCTGCTGGTAGCGATCTGGAAAGTTCACTGGCGCAACGGCCTTACGGGTTCGGCCGATCGCCCCGGTTTCGAGTTTCCGCTCGCCGTGGCCGCACTTGCCTTCGCCTTGATTTTCGTCGGAGCTGGACCTATTTCCATTGACCACGTTTTGCGCGGAGGCGGGGGTATCAAGCGATCATAAGCCGCCGCTTCAGCGATTCCGCAACTTTGCGATCGCGATGGGGTTGTTGGAAGAATCAGGCGGAGCGCGCGAATCAATAGCTCGGTTCACGGCTTGTATTTGAATCCGGTTCCCACTGCAATTATGATTGAGCCATTCGCCCGTACCTTGCATCCGAATCGTTTGTCGCCAGCATCTTACGGCCAGCAAGCACAACCACAGGAGGTTTGCCTTGAGAAAGTCCGTCCCGTTTGTGATGCTCCTCGGCTGTTTCGTTCTGCTACCCCATTTCGCCACGGCTCAGCAGGGAGATGCCATGATTGGTTTCGGCACTCTTATGGCTCCAGGGGCTGACCCATGCAACACCATTACCTTTACCTGTGCCGAAAAGGGCGGACTATATATGAATCTCGGCGCCGATGTGATCCTTCACCGGCGCATCGGCTTCGGCTTCGACGCGACCTGGAAAGCAGGCCAGGGGGCCTATGGCGGACCGGGCGGACAGCCTTTCCGTCCCATTCTGTTCGACTTCAACGGCGTGTATCAGCCCAAGATGGGTAAGAAGGCTGGACTTGATCTGATGGGCGGCATTGGATGGCAGACGACCCGATTTTATGGCTACACGCCTACCAGTAACTGCGTGTACTTCGGGGCTTGCTACAACAGCTCCAACCATTTCCTTGTAGATTTTGGAGCGGGCATCCGATACTACGCGTGGGGACACGTCTTCGTGCGTCCTGAAATTCGCTACTACAAGGTCTTCAACAACACTTCGGACTTCACTTCCGGCAACTTGGTCCACGTCGGAGCATCCATCGGATACACTATCGGTCCAGACTAGAACTCGAAAGTACTTGCCGACCGCATTCGCGAAAACGAGTCCGCGTTCGAAAAGGTGTGTCTGCATTTTCCTGCGAGCGCAGTCTGAGGAGGTGGATTGAGAAGGTTTGCCTTGGTGGTGTTCGCCTGCGCGCTGGTAATGGGTACCAGAATGGCCTGTGCTCAACAGGTGGATTTTGCGGTAGGGGGCAGCACAGTCTGGTCTCCGCAAAACACTAGCGCAGCGATCGGGTTCCTTGCCCCCGCCCTGCGCGGTGGAGTATACCCGAGCGCCACACTGCAATATCTGTCGCCGCGCAGACTTGGGTTGAATGCTGAATTTGCCTTTCGCGACAAGCGCGCCATCTACAACGGATTTCAACCTTACCGTCCATTTTTGTATGACGTTAATGCGGTTTACGCACCGCGGTTCGCGGACAAGATCAGTGGCGACTTCATGGCGGGCGTGGGCGGGCAGACCGTGCTCTTCTACAACGAATTTGGCAATTGCAATCTGATTTCCGGCGGCTGCGTTACCCATCTCAATAGCACACATCTCCTGTTTCATGCCGGGGCCGGTGTCAGATATTACTTCTGGCGCAATTTCTTTGCCCGCCCCGAAGCCCATTGGTATTACGTCGTCAACAACACCCAATTCCACTCCAATAACCTGTTCCGGGTGGGGGTTTCCGTCGGACACACTTGGGGTCGCTAGTACAGGGGGGATGCCTCGGCGCGCAGTTGACGCCGAGTGTTCCGCGGCTACACACAGCGACAAGATCACCGCCGAAACTGCATTACTCGTCAGGTCCCGCCGGGGCGCCCTTCCGGTTTCGCCACCACAGGTAGCCAGCGATTAACAATATGACCAAGAAGGCCACAATATCGGCCCGCTTCAATGCTTCCTCCAAACTGTTCCAATGCCGTCCGAACAGGTACCCCGCACAGGAAATTACGGATACCCAAACCACTGCGCCGAGAAAGTTAAAGACAAGAAACCGCCGCCAAGGCATCCGCAGCACACCCGCCATCGGCCCGGCGATAATGCGCATCCCAAACACGAAGCGCGCAAAAAATACGGTGGTGGCTCCATACTTCGCAAACAGATTTTCTCCGCGCTGAATGCTGGTTTCCTTAATGCGGAACAGCGATTGATAACGCAGCAACAGCGGTCGTCCGCCGTAGTACCCAAGCGCGAATCCCAGGTTGTCGCCCAACGTAGCCGCGACCGTCGCCACCAGGATGATCCACGGCAACCGAAGATCGTGTTCGGAGTACGCCAGAAAACTGGCCAGCAGGAGAATCGTTTCACCCGGAACGGGAATGCCGGCATTCTCCAGGAGCAACGCTGCTCCCACAGCCCAATATCCATACTGCACCACCGCATTCCGCAGCAGGTCGAGGATGGAGTGGGTCATAAAGTCTTCGCGAACGTACAGGAACAGCGCGGATACCCGACGGGGGCTCTGCCGACAACCGCCAACTTACTGTTTGAGGAAGTCAATCAGCGCTTTATTGAACTCCTCCGGACACTCTTCATACGGCAAGTGTCCAACCCCCCGAAAAACAACCTTCTGCACATGGGCAAAATTCCGGGCCAGCGGTTCCATCGAGGATACATGCACCGCCGGGTCTTTATTCCCCCACACTAGCAGGGTAGGAATTGGGCGCAACCGGGGCAATAGCTGCTCCAGTTCCTTCAAGTCTGCCGTCCAGGTCTTCACAATGCTCAGGCCATGCTCAAAAAAGCCCGGGGTCGCCAGCGGAGCCTCATATCCTTTGAGACTATCGGCCGGGATGTTCATGGGGTCCGCGTACAGGCGGCCATGTCCGTAGGAAAAAAGAAAAGGCATGCGTGCCACCACCCAGCGGAAGCCGCTGGCACCGAAAGGCGTTCCCAAAAATGGCGCGAGCCGGGTGCCATGGGGAGAGTAAGGATTCACAGGACAAACCAGAATCAGGCGCCGCACCCGCGGGCGGTCCCTGGTTAGAGATTCTGCAGCGGCACACATCGCCACCGCCCCTCCCCGCGATGTTCCCAGCAGATCGAACGAAGATAATCCCAGACTGGACGCGAATGTCAGAACCCGCAGTGCGGTACCGCGCATGGAGTGATCGAGCCCCTTGGGACGATCCGAAAAGCCCGCTCCCAACTGATCCAGCGCGTACACGGTCGCGAAGGGTGCCAGTGCTGGAAGGGCAAACCGCCAGGAAAATGAGTATGCCAGCAGCCCGTGCAGCAGAATCAGTGGCGGACCGGAACCGGCGCGCAAATAGCGCATTCGCGCGCCGTCCATCTCCATCCAGCACTCTTCCACGCCGTCGGCCAAACCCGGTAGTTCTTGCTTCCCTGGCCCGGAACTCATACGATCTGCACTAAATTCTTGCGCCCTTGCGGACAACCGTTTGATAATGGCAGCACTCTATGTAAGTGAAACAACGCCTCTGTCGCTTCACTTTGGGGAGCCTTTGGGCTCCCCGTTTTTTTTGATCCCTCTCATAAGCCGCAACTGATCACTGTCCAGCGGCTGAGGCCTGAGGTTGGCGTTCCGCTGGCTGCTTTTTCTTGCCCAGCAACTTCTTCAGCACACGAATGGCTTTGTCCACATGCTTCTCTTGCAGCAGGAAGGGAGGCAGGAATCGCACCACAGTCTCTTGCGTGCTGTTGAATAGAACCCCTTCCGCCAGTCCGCCATCCACAATGGGGCGAGCGGGGATTTCCAACTGAATCCCCTGGATGAATCCACGTCCGCGCACGCCCACAGCCGCGCTGCGCTTTTGGACGACTTCCCTTAACTGCTGCTGCAAATAGGCGCCAATTTTGTTGACGTTCTCCAGCAGCTTCTCTTCTTCCACGATCGCCAGGAATTCGAGCGCTACGCGGCAGGCGAGCGGCCCGCCTCCAAATGTTGTTCCGTGCTGTCCGGGTGAAATGGCCGAGGCGAACTCTTCTTTGGCAATGAACGCGCCCAGCGGCAGTCCCGCTGCAATCGGCTTGGCGATGGCGACAATGTCTGGCGTCACTCCAAAACTTTGGAAGGCGAAAATCGTTCCCGTGCGGCCTAGCCCGCACTGAATCTCGTCGAAAATCAGCGCCGCCCGATGCCGATCCGCCAGGCTCCTGCATTCCTGCAGGAACTCCACCGAACACTCATGGATGCCGCCCTCGCCAAAAATGGGTTCCAGAACGATCGCGCACGTATTGTCGTTGACAGCGGCTCTCAACCCGTCCACATCGTTCTGCTTTACGAAGCTCACTTCTTCCAGGAGCGGTTCGAATCCTTTGCGATGCTTATCCTGTCCAGTAAGCGATAGCGCGCCAAACGTTCGGCCGTGATAGGAGCCTTCCAGTGCAACCAGCCGGCACTTCGCCTCGCCTCCGGCGCGATGTCCGGCAAGTCGCGCCAACTTGATCGAACCTTCAATGGCTTCCGTACCGCTGTTGGAAAAGAACGCGCGATTCAACCCGGAGAGTGTGCAGAGTTTCTCGGCCAGCGGGCCCTGATACTCGTGGTAGTAGAGATTGGAAACATGTACCAGCTTCGCCGCCTGATCGCGAATCGTTTTGACAATACGCGGATGCGCGTGGCCGAGGGCGTTGACGCCGAGTCCGGAAACGAAATCCAGATAGCGCTTGCCCTCGATATCAAAGAGAAACACGCCTTTGCCCCGGCTCAGCACGATGGGGTATCGGTTGTAGGTCTGCAGCAGAAACTGCCGCTCGCGTTCGGCGATCTGTTCAAAGTTATTCATAGGAAATTCCAATTCTACCGGATACTTCGTGAGAGGAGTGTTCAGTGCTTCGGGGAGCCTTACGTCGCACGGAGACGGAGAATGAATTGCAACCCGGCCCGAGAACCCCGTCGTGTACTTCCCATCCCATTAGTTTGACCCGATGATCCACATAGCTCACATCCTGAAGCGTCCGCCCGTGGCCGCAAGCGTCACGCGTGTGTCCGTTTGTTCGTATGGACAATTTGGCGCAATCGCAGGATTAGCGCACGGTTACAGGTCAAAGCATGCTTACCGAACGACGCAGTTGTGTGCGCCACAAAGTGAATGGACCAGTGTTCGCCAGCTTTGACGGCGTTACCGGCGGCATGATCCTCGACCTGAGCGAACAGGGTCTCTCGATGCAGACAATGGTGCCGCTCGATCGCGATCGCCGCCTTCACCTGCGTCTCGATCTTCCCGACTCCGAAGCTCAGTTGGAAACCACTGGATACATCGCTTGGGCAGACGCACTGGGCCGTGCCGGTGTGCGCTTTTCCGAACTGCCCGAGGAGGCCCGCCAGCGACTCGATCACTGGCTGGCCATCAACGATCAAGCTCCCAGCCGCAAGGCCCCGAAGCTTACCGTGGATCGGGTGCTCGGGCCCAAAGGGGAAGGCAATTCTGGAAACTGGTACAACACGCGATCCATCAGCCTGGAGGGCGAGGCTGCCTCAGAGAAGGCAGACTCTGCCGTGGCTTCGAGCTCAATCCAGTACGAATTTCATTCTCTCGGCCCCGATCTTAACGCTGCCTTGCGGGTCATCGGGGAACGCGCACGGTCCCTCTTGCGCGGCTCGGGAGCGGCGATCGCGCTGGTGGATGGCGGGCCCATGATGTGCCGCGCCAGCGTCGGCAGCGGCGGACCACCTTTGGGCACCCACGTGGACGTGAACTCCGGGTTTACCGGAGAGTGCGTTCGTGGCGGAAGAGCTCTTCGTTGCGACAACACCGAAGCGGACCTCAGGGTGGACGCCGAAACCTGTCGCCATCTGAAGATTCGTTCCATTGCGGCGGCGCCCATCCGCTATGAACGAGATGTAGTTGGGCTAGTCGAAGTCTTTTCCCCTCAGACCTTCGCGTTTGATGAAGGCGATCTGGCAATCCTCGAGCGTCTCGCCCAAACCGTCCTGCTCACGGTCAGCCAGACACAGCCGCTGAAACCGCGAAAGCCGCGACGTTCGGCTGCTACTGCTTCCTGAAGTATTGCCTGGAAGAACTCGACGCTTTTGTCGATTCAGTACAGCGGCTTTTCTCCGGCCGGCCTGGTCTTCCAGCGCCGGTGAACCCAGAGCCACTGCTCCGGATATTGCCTCACGTAGCCTTCAATGACTTTCGTAAAGTTCTGTGTATTCGTCACGATGTCGGCCTCCAGATCGCCAGTGCGAACCAGTTCCAGGGCAGGATCAAAGCGCAATCGATACTTGCGCAGCGATTCGTCCCAGATCGTGAACCCAGGGACCACGGCCGCGTCTGTTCGCAGCGCGATTCGCGCCAGGCCGCTCGCGGTACACGCCGGAATGCCGAAGAAGTCGACGAATACGCCCTGTGGTGGTGTCATATTCGTGTCCATGAGTATCCCGACCGTCTCTCCCGCTTTCATGGCCGCGAGCAGACCACGCACAAAATCGTCCTTAGGGACAACTTTGTTGCCGTGCATGGTTCGATAGCTCTGCAGCATGCCATCGAGATAGGGATTATCCATGGGGCGCATCACGATGTTCACTCGATGCCCGTGAAGCGAGTGGGCAAACGCAGAGAGCTCCCAGCCCCCAAAATGTGCGGTCAGAAACAGTACGCCTTTGCGGCGCTCATAAGCGCGTTCGTAGTTCCCCAGCTGCTCGTAGATCACCACCTCATCGATGTTTTCGGGTGTGTAGCGAGGAAACTGGCATAACTCGGCAAGTTGGCGTCCCAGGGAGGTGAACTCGGCCCGCAAAATTCGCTTGCGCTCTTTTTCGCTCTTTTCGGGAAAAGCCATCTCCAGGTTGCGCATCCCGACCTGTCGCAACCGGACATGGAAGAGATACACCAACCGAGAGATCGCAATAGCAAAAACGCGCGCCAAAGGCCGCGGCAGAATCCCGAGAATTTTTATGAACGGCCAGGCTGCCGCGTATTCGAGTTTCCGCCGCATTCAGGAAAAACGTCACTTTATCATGCGGAAGAATTCAGATGTAGCCGCGCGCTACTTGGCCGCTTCTTGCGCCCACTTTGCCAAAGAACTC
>JAICJP010000394.1 GCA_025928375.1 Candidatus Sulfotelmatobacter sp. | reverse complement strand
TTCATCATTCTGGCGGGATCGGTTCCGCTGGCTCTCTCCGGAGCGCTGCTGTTCTCGTTTGTCGGGCTGACTACGCTGAACATCTATAGCCAGGTCGGCTTGATCACTTTAGTGGGCCTGGTGTCGAAAAATGGCATCCTGATCGTGGAGTTTGCCAATCATCTGCAGGAGCAGGGGAGAGACAAACTCGCGGCCATCATCGAGGCGGCCAGCACTCGTCTGCGACCCATCTTGATGACCACGGCGGCAACCGTCATCGGCCATTTCCCGCTCGTTCTGGCGAAGGGTCCCGGAGCCGGAGCCCGTAACAGCATCGGCATCATGCTGGTCAGCGGAATGATTATCGGAACGGCATTCACGTTGTTTGTGGTTCCATCGATCTACATGCTGGTGGCGCGCACGCACAAGGCAATCGAGGCCGATCTCGAAGTGGAGAGCGGATATCCCGAGCCTGCGGATGCGGTCGCGTAGGAAGGATTGCCAGGCAACATCGCCCCGGACCTGCGGTCCGGGGCGACTGGCGAAGTGAATGCTATACTTCTGATTCACACTTAAAGTCAGGAGCCGAACTTATGTCCGCACCCAGCCGCCGGCCCGAGATTCGCCGGCGCCGTACCCGCAAAGAAAAAATACTTCAACTCCGCAAGCGCCTGACGGCAGCCAAAACCGACGCTGACCGCACCCGTTTGACGGCGAAGCTGCAAAAGCTTGCCATCGCTTCCCCGGGACAACCACTTCTAAAGTAGTCGCCGTCACTTCACGGCCTGGCAGCTTCAATCCGCGGCGCTCTGCCGCACGCTTTCTCGAGCGCCGGCGCGCCCGACTTCGCGGTACACATCGAGCAACCGCCTTACCGAAATTTCCCACGAGAATCTTTTGGCCTGCTGATAACCCCGCTCCTTCATGCGATCGCGCAAGGCTCGATCGGTCAGCACGCGATGCGCTGCCCGCATGATCTCGAAAACATTCTCCGGGTTGACTAATACGGCCGCATTGCCCACAACCTCTGGCAATGAAGAGATGTTGGAAGTGATCACCGGCGTTCCATGCGCCATGGCCTCCAGAGGAGGCAGACCGAATCCTTCATATAACGACGGGAAGACGAATATCTTCGCTTCGTCGTAAAAGATCCGCAAGACTTCAATCGGTACGAATCCCAGGAAGCGGACCTCATTCTGCACGCCGCTGCGCACCACGGTGCGGCGCAGATCCGGGTTGCCGGACAAGTCGTCTCCGATGATGATCAGCTTGAGATCCGGCCAGAGCTGGTCTTTTTCCAACTCCGTCTTCAGCGCCGAGAACGCCTCGATCAACCGCAGCACGTTCTTATGGGGGCTGATGCGTCCAGCATAGAGCAGGAAGGGATACCTGACCTGATATCGCTGCGCGATGAGATCGCGGTCCGCAGCCGTCGCATGCCCGTGCAGAAAGCGCTCGTCGATTGCGTTGTAAACGACTTCAATGTGATTGAGAGGAATATCAAATAGCTTTTCAATCTCGTTGCGGGTGAAATTCGAGACCGCAAATATGCGGGCTGCTCCCGCCAGAACTCTCTTGGTCATCTGGAAATATACCCAGCGCCACATCCCCTGCTGCCGCGGGCGGGACATGTGCTCCAGCATGTCATGCACGGTCATCACATACGGGCAGGGCAGGAATCGCGGCCGCGAAAACAGGTTGGGAATGTGCACCAGGTCGCAATCGAGCTTGCGCAGCGCGCTCCGGAACTCCCGGTATCCCTTCAGCGTGTGTTCGGGATTCGCCAAAGGAATGGTTTGGAAGTTGCCCGGCAGCGGGCCGATTTCCTGCACTTTGTTAGGGGAGCCAAGCAGGAAGTACTGGGTTTCATGATCGAGGCGGCCCAGGGTCCGAATGATGTTGCGGATGTACGTCCCTACACCAAATTCCGTCATCCGGCGGATATCGATGGCGATCTTCACCGAGCCAATTTAACCATACAGCAGACCAATCAGCTAGCGCAGACGGCGGACATTACCCCGGGCGCAATGTTCGTGCTTGGTCCTCAACTGCATCTCGCCACGGCTGGTCGAAGATCTTGTCGAATTGAGCCTCCATCAGGGGGTAGCACTCGCATGCCGACCCGGCCAAACCCTCGGGATCAAGGATCGTGAGTTTTCCATACCTGTAGCTGATAAGGCCGGCCTGCTGCAGCATGCTGGCGGCGGTCGAGACCGTCGGCCGGTGGACTCCCAGCATCTCCGCCAGAAACTCGTGCCTGATCGGGAACTCCTTTCTGCGCGCTCGATTGTAGGTCATGCGCAGCCAGCGGCATAAGCGCTGGTCGATGGAATGCAGCCAGTTGCACGCCGCCGTCATCGAGGTCAGGACCAGAAACGCATGCACGTAAGACGCAATCAGATCATTGAGCGGCGAAGCCCTGTCCCGCACTTCTCGGATGAAATCTTCGGTGCTGATGCGATGCGCCGTGCCCGGAATCTGCACGAAGGTGGTCGAGGCCGTAGTGCGCTGCCGGAGCCAGACCGGCACGCCAGCCAGCCCTTCGATTCCAATCAACCCTGTTTCGATGGTCGCCCCATCACTCATCTCCTGGACCGTTGAGGTGACGGCGTCAAAAGGAAAATAAAGCTCGCGAATCGGCTCATTTGGGGTTGTGATAGGGGTTCCAATCTCCAGGTCTACGCGGTGCAGAAAGGGATCCAGTCGCTCTCGCTCATTCTGCGGCAGGGCCGCCAGTAGCAAGTTTTCAGGCTCGCGATCTTTGTAGAAGTGCATGCCTCTTTGATGTATGTGCCACACATTTGTCTTAATGCCAAAGCGCGTACCTGCACAAGATGCAGTGAATTACTGAGTCCCGCTGTATGAAAGCTGGAGGAAGGTCATGTTCCCGACTGACCTCGATTCGCACAGGGCGAAGAGGATGCCGTACAAAAACTAAGAACCCAGTTCGACGCCTTACAGGCAGAGTTGCACAGCATTGGCGGGAAACTGGATGACGGAGCCGCACCACCCAGGCGGTTCTAGCTCGCGAATTTCTTTTGTACTTGTCTTCCGATCGCCTACCATGAAACATGCTTCGTCCACCCCATTACCAGATGCTCTTCTGGCTGGCCTTGGTGGTAGCGGCTGTCGCCGTGATCGCGCGTGCTTTTTGGCTTTATCGTGCCTCGCTCACCTGGCCCACAGCCGACGGCTCCATCACCCGTCTCGACATTGAACGCAGGATGGCCGCCGAAGGCGGCCACTATTTCCGCGCAACCTTTACCTACGACTTTTTTGACCCGGATGGCCGTCGTCTTTCCGGAACCTGGTCCAAGAATTTCTCTTCCGAACTAGAGGCCCACAACTTCGCCGCCCGCGAACTGCCCTTGGGTAAGCCGGTAGTAGTCCGCTTCCATCCAAGAAATCCCGCGTTAAACGATTTGGAACTCGATTCCTGGACCTATACCAATGACCGCCCCATATCTCTAAACATCTCGGAGTGACCGGGCGCCATTCTACTGAGGCCATCTTGCGAGGCGATCTAGGCGCGAACTTCCGCCTGCGCCTTGGCGCGCCTCTCCGCATACAGCGGAAACGCTTCGCAGAGCTCCAGCACCTGTTTGCGGACCTTGCCTAGCGCCGTCGCATCCGTTCGATTCAACAAAGCGTAGGCAATCCAGCGCCCAATCTGCCGCATTTCGTTCTCTTTCATGCCCCGCGTGGTAAGAGCGGGAGGGCCGATCCGGATGCCACTCGGCTTCATCGGCGGATTGGTGTCAAACGGAATGGCATTCTTGTTGACCGTAATGCCGGCCTCGCCCAAAGCTTTCTCCGCCTCGCTGCCCAGCATGCCTTTGGAGAACACATCCACCAGCATCAGGTGCGTATCGGTGCCGCCGGAGATGATGCGGAAGCCTTCGTCGGCGAGCGTCTGTGCGAGCACTTTGGCGTTGGCCACGATCTGACGGGCATAGTCGCGGAATTCCGGCTGCATGGCCTCCTGGAAGCACACCGCTTTGGCCGCCATGATGTGCACCAGCGGACCACCTTGCATGCCGGGGAACACAACCTTGTCGATGGCTGGACCGAATTCAGCCTTGGAGAGAATCATCCCCGAACGTGGGCCGCGCAATGTCTTGTGCGTCGTAGAAGTCACAATGTGCGCGTGCGGCACCGGAGAAGGATGAGCCCCGCCCGCGACCAGCCCGGCGAAATGGGCCATGTCCAC
>JAICJP010000170.1 GCA_025928375.1 Candidatus Sulfotelmatobacter sp. | reverse complement strand
TGATTCCAGCTTTCTTGGCTCGAGGATGAACCTTGATGGCAAAACTGACGCCAGCATCGTTCTCGCTGATCGGAATCATCTCTTGGAGTGCAGTGTAAATGGTGCAGCCGTTCGCGGAAGCGGCGGCGTTCTGAAATCACAATGGTATCGGGCGCTCTCCGAAGATGGCTGTTCCCACCCGTACGCACGTCGAGCCTTCTTCGATTGCCACTTCGAAGTCGTGCGACATGCCCATCGACAGCACGTCCATGCTGATGCCGGGAAGCTTCCTTCTCGCGATGGTGTCGCGGATTTCGCGTAGGCGGCGGAAGTATGGCCGGGCACCGTCGGCATCGTCGCTGAACGGAGGCACGGTCATGAGTCCGCGAAATTCCAGCGCGCCGAAGCGCGGAGCGGCTAGCAACAGATCTTCGACATCGAGCGACTCTGGTGCGACTCCGCTTTTTGACTTCTCGCCTCCGACATTCATTTCGATCAGGACCGGGATTTTCTTGTTCTCGTTTTCTGCCGCGGCGTTCAGCCGATCCGCCAATTTCACGGAATCAAGGGAGTCGACGGCGCCAAACAGTTCCGCGGCCTTGCTAGCCTTGTTGGATTGCAAGTGTCCGATCATGTGCCACTCCGCATCCGGCAAGCCGAGTAAGGATTCCGCTTTTGCCGCAAACTCCTGCACGCGGTTTTCGCCGAAAACCCGGATTCCACCGGCATAGGCTGCCCGAATTCGCTCTGCTGGATGGGTTTTGGACACGGCCATCAACACGACCTCTTCGGGCTGGCGACCGGCACGCCGAGTTGCAGTTGCGATGCGAGACCGGACATCGGCAATATTGAGTGGAATCGACATTAAGAAAAGGATAACGAAGAACACGAGGGCACACGCAGGAACTGCGAGTGCTTCTTGTCGCTTTGTGTCCTTTTGGTTTGCTTACATAATCGCGGTCGGCGGTGCGGGTTCATCCGGGCTGCCCGCATTGGCCAGGGGAACGCGGACCATCACAAGGATGAGCACCACGAGAGCGGCGATAGCGGCCCAGATCGAAGGTGTCCAGTGCAGCAGCGTAACGTCCTTACCGGAGCCCACGAGACCGGCGATCACCAAACCGCATAAGGCTTCCCCGGCAATCAGGCCTGAAGCAGTGAGTACGCCGGCGTTATCCACGCGTGCCTTTTGCGCATCATTCAGACCGCGGCGATCGCGCAATTTGTCCGTCGCCCAGCGGATGATTCCACCGACGAAAATGGCAAAGGTGGTGCCCAGCGGCAGGTACATTCCAACGGAAAACAGCATCACGCTTTTCACTTCAATCATGATCATCGAGAGGCCGAGGAGGATGCCCACAATGACGAGAGGCCAGGCCATATCTCCACCTACAATTCCTTTTGAAAGCATGGCCATGAGCCCAGCTTGCGGGGCAGGCAAGGCATTGCTGCCGAAGTGATAGGCCTTGTCGAGATAAGCGAGCGGAACGAAGAGCACGAGCGACGCGACCACAATGCCAAATAGATCGCCAATCTGCATCTTGGCGGGCGTGCCGCCAAGGATGTGGCCCACCTTCAAATCCTGCAACATCTCACCGGCGACCGCGGAGGAAACGCAAACCACCGCAGCCACGCCGAGCACAGCCGCCACGCCTCCTTTCCCTGAGACTCCCAGCGCTACCATCAAGAGCGCGGCGATCACCAGGGTGCAGAGTGTGAGGCCTGATACCGGATTGTTGGACGAGCCGATCATTCCTACCAGATTTCCGGAAACGGCGGCAAAGAAGAATCCGACGATCACCATCACTAAGGCCGCAACCAGTGCGCCCGACAGTATTTTGGAACTCGAAAGTCCTCCGGCGCCGCTCAGAAAGTAGTAATAGAGAACAATCATGGCAATAAACACCAGGCCAACGCCCGCGAAGACCGCTTTCGAAGGGAGATCGCGTTCGGTTCGAGTCGTGGCTGTATGGGCAGCAGCCGACTTCCTCAAATCCGAAATGGCGCGCCCCATTCCCACAGCCAGCTGCTTCCGCATCTTGAAGAGGGTGTAGGTAGCGCCCACGAGCATGCCGCCGACCGCAATGGGACGAACGACCGAGTAATAAATCGCTCCCGCCAGCAGTGACCAGGGAATGGGCTGTCCGTCCGGCTGTGCCGCTTGAATGTACGGACCGATGGTGAATGTCAGGAGGGGAACCAGCAAGCCCCACGCCAGCACGCCGCCGGCAAAATTCAGCGCTGCCAGCCGTGGGCCGATGATGTATCCCACGCCAAGATAGGCGGGACTTACGTCGGGTCCGGTGAACAGCGTACTGCCGCCGGTCAACGTGGTTGTCACATTCGGATTGGTGCCGGTGCGCAGCAGCAGTTTTTTGCCCAGCGCACTGATACTGATCGGGAAGGTGTTGCTCGCAGAGAATACGTTCACTGCGCCGAGCAGGTACATCAATCCGCCGAA
The DNA here is from genome assembly GCA_025928375.1 of Candidatus Sulfotelmatobacter sp. GTDB lineage: Bacteria > Acidobacteriota > Terriglobia > Terriglobales > Acidobacteriaceae > Sulfotelmatobacter. The sequence goes on along the minus strand of JAICJP010000170.1, from coordinate 6,766 downwards.
TCCCATATTGGCGAATAGGATTTTTGCAGCTTTCGCGCCCTGCTGTCCTGCCTTATGAATTTCGGAGGCGGCGACCGACTCGGGGTAGGGAAGCTCGGGATCTTCGACCATGACGCGGCGGAGCAGGGTCACAAACAGAATTCCGAGCGTGCCGCCGATGATCATCAAAGCTACCGACTTCCAATATTGTTGGGCCGTCAATCCCGGCCACAAATCGGCCATGACGAAGGCCGGGATCGTGAATACCGCACCCGCGGCAACCGATTCGCCGATCGAACCCACAGTTCGGGCGATGTTCTCTTCGAGCAGCGAGCCCTTCATCAAGCGCAGCAGCGCCATCCCAATCACCGCGGCGGGATAGGTGGCAGCAATCGTCATGCCCGCCTTGAGTCCCAGATAAGCGTTGGCGGAGCCGAGAATCGCGGTCATCACCAATCCGATCAGCAGCGCACGGAAGGTGAATTCCTTCATCTCCATAGTTTCGGGCACGTAGGGACTGTATTTTTTGCGGGGCTCGGAGATTACCGGGGTGCTCATAGATCAATCCTTTGCGAGCTGGGATGGTAAGCGCTGGTGTCGCTGTTGCCCTGCTGACAGAGCATAAAAAGACCGGAACGGCGCACGTTAGCACGCGGCAAGCCCGCAACACAAGTATGCTACGCACACCGTGTCGGTAGCACATGATATGTCCGGTTGAGATAGCACGTGATATGTCCGCTTTGCGGGCGGTGAGGGTTGGAGACCATGCGAAGCATGGATTGTTACCCGAAGGCCGCGATGGAGCGGGCGATGAAAGTACAGGATGTGATTTTGCGAGCCATGGCGAAGAAGATCACGTGGTGGCAGGCGGCGGAGATCCTGGGGATCAGCGACCGGCACATGCGGCGTTGGCGGGAGCGCTACGTCGAAGAGGGGTACAACGGGTTGTTCGACCGGCGGCAGGGTAAGCCGTCGAGACGGCGGGTGCCGGTGGCGACGGTAGAGCGGGTGTTCGCGCTCTACCGGGAAAAGTATTTCGATCTGAACGTGCAGCACTTTCACGAGAAGTTGCAGGCCGAACACGGGATCGAGCTGAGCTACACGGGGTGAAGCAGGCGCTGCAGGGAGCCGGCCTTGTGGGGCGGGGGCGCAAGCGGGCAGCGCATCGCAAAAACTGAGTTTTGTTGTATGCTGGAGGCAACAAGATGGCCGCGCCTGGCTGAGGTTGGCACCCCGCAGCAACGCAAACGAGTCAATCGCCCGTCCGTTGAACGGGACTGATGTAAAATGTTGGCACGTGGTTCTCGCGCCGGTTCGTCGGGAGTTCTTCTGATCTGGAGTACTTCTGAGGTGCACGCCTATGACTGATTCTTCCGATTCCTGGTTCGCCCGGCCTTATCACTGCCGGGATTGCGCTAGCGAAGTAGGGTTCCGCTCGCGCCGCCGAACTTTTGCTGAACGTTACATCCTGCCGCTGTTCCTGATGCAGCCGGTGCGCTGCGGTGAATGTTTTCGCCGCGATTACCGCTTCATTTTTACCCCGGTACACCAGCGCTCGACGGAGATTGCGCGCATTACACCCATGAAGGCAGCGGCGGCTCCCGCTTCCAAACAGAACGTTGCCTAGAGGTGCAGCCCACCGCTATACTGCAGTAGCAAAGCAGTTCTGGCCGCGGCCTCGTTCTGGCCGCGTGGTCGCGAGGAGGCAGTCTTCAGCAGTAGCGAGGACCGAATCCGGGCTGGCAGGGTTCCCGTCGAAGTACGCAGGCCTTTTATTGTTCCGCGGAGCTCTTGGTTCCATCTCGCTGGATGTGTCCAGCACGCGGCCGCAAGCTTGTTCTCCGCCTTCTTTCCATCCGATTGCCGCCTCTGTGGCTTGCCTCTGCTGAATATTTCGCGGCTGCCGGTGTGCCCGGAGTGCCTCCTACGCATTCAGCCCATCCAAGGGAAGGTGTGCTCGATCTGTGGCGAGCGCGTGCTTTCCGCATTCTTCGAGTGCGATGAGGACGGCTTGCGCCGATGCCCGGTTTGCCGGCGCATTGATCGTCCATTTCATCGGGCCATCGCTTACGGTAGCTATGACGACGGCTTGCGCGAGCTCATTCATCTGTTGAAATACAACGGCGTGCGGTCTGCCGCTGGCGTGCTCGGCCGGGTGCTCGGTGAGACCCTGACTACAATGACGCCCTCCTTGGAGCAGCCGCTTGTTCTGCTGGTTCCGGTCCCCCTGTATCGAGGCAAGCGGCGACAACGAGGATTCAATCAAGCGGAACTGATTGCCCAAGTGGCATTAAGAGCGCCTATTCCACGGGAGCGCTTCCAGTTGGCCTCTGGCATCCTGACACGCGTTCGCGATACACATTCACAGATCGGGTTGACCAGCCATCAGCGTCGTGAAAACCTGCGTGGCGCTTTCGCCGTAACGCATCCGCAGCAAATTGCTGGTCGCGAAGTAGTTCTGGTGGATGATGTGTATACCACCGGAACCACAGCCTCGGAGTGCGCGCGAGTCTTGCGCAGGGCGGGGGCATCGAGGGTCTGGGTGGTCACGGTGGCGCGCACCCTGAAAATGGCATCTAAGTACGAAGGAAAACAGAGGTTCGGTTTCTCAGAATTTCAAGGATTGATCGAGGAGGACGATGCCTTGGTCGTTCAGCACCACGCCGAAACCTTCAAAATTTGAAGCTTTGAAAATTATGTCGCTACGGACGGAACACGACTCAGGATCCCGGCACGCCGCCGGCCGGTTCTCGCCGGCGGCAGCGCCTCATCGCGCGGGAGACGGGCATGCCCTGCTCGCGCCCGTGCTCGTGCTCAACGCCTCCTACGAACCCATTAACGTCTGCGCGGCCCGGCGCGCCCTGGTGCTGGTGCTCAAGGGCGTCGCCATGACGGAGGAGGAGAACGGCCACTTCCTGCATTCAGCCCGGGTGGCGATGAGGCTGCCCTCCGTGATTCGGCTGCTCGAGTACCGGCGGATTCCGCATCAGAGCCGCGCCCTGTCGCGGAAGAACATTCTGCTGCGCGATCGCAACACGTGCCAATATTGCGCGACGGTTTTGCCGTCGGGCGAACTGACATTAGATCATGTGATCCCGCGGTCGCGCGGAGGCTCGTCCACCTGGGAGAACCTGGTCGCCTGCTGCCATCCCTGTAACCGCCGCAAGGGGAACCAGTCTCCAGCGGAAGCGGCTATGAAGCTGATGCGAGAGCCGCGAGCGTTCAATCTCCATACCAGTCGCCACATCATGCGATTGATGGGCCGTTCTGACGATAAGTGGAGAAAGTATCTTTTTTACTGAAGTTTCAGGTTTCGAATTTCGAGTTTCTAGTTTCGAGTAAAAAGCCCGCCGACAATGGCGGGCTTTTCTTTGAACCCTTAAACCTGAAACTGCTTACTGCGGCTTTTTCTGATCCGGGGGCGGATTCTGCGGCTTCTGGTCGCCTTTTGGGAGCTCTTTGCCTTCGTACAGAATCTTCACGTTGGATCCGAATCGCTTGTAGTCCTCGTACTTCACGATTTCCTTGATGTGCACGTCCTCCATTTTGAAGTGGAGTTCATCGTCGGCCTTGGTATACACCGGAAACCAATATTGACCATCGATCTGTTGGCGCCACGTGGTGAATTTGGGGAAGAGATTTTCCTGGTCCCCGTGCTTGCTGCGAATGTCGGGAACGGTTTTACCGTAGGTTTTCACAATTTGGAAGTCGTGATCGTCGACCCAAACCCGCCCTTGAAAGTAACGTTTCTTACCCTCGATCTTTTTGGGAGCGATATCGAAGACGTAGCAGTGCAGTTCGTCCTCCTGTTGCTGGCCCACATAAAGGATGTTGTATTCGGGCAAATCCTCGGTCGTGAGGACAAAGGGCAATTTGTGCCGGATATCCTCCATGTCTTCCCGCGACATATAAATCTTCTGCAGGCTGGATTGGGGAGCAAAGACTACATTCTCAATGCGGTGGCCTTTGTCGTCGAACAGGACATCAAACACCTCGTGGTACTCGCCATCCACGGTGCTGCCGTCAACGGTTTGCACTTTTACGTCCTGGCGGTAGGTATATTGCTCGCGCGCCTTGGCAAACTCGGTTTCCTTTTCAGCGAAACGCTTGATGATCTCTTCCGGGGTAATGCCTGTGGGCTGCGCATTGTCGAGGGGGCCTTCCTGGGCGAGTGCGGGCACGACCGCAACTGCGCAGGCCAGGCAAAACAGCAAACGGCAGAATGACTTCATGTACTTAGTGTATCGAATTCTGAATCGGTGTACGCGACGGCGTAGAAACTGAAATCCCTGGGAGACGCCCTGGGTACTTGGCTGTACACAAGCGGGCAGACACCGCGGCGACCCCGCCCTCCGGCCCCTCTCCGCTCAGTGAGGTCGGAGGGAAGGGTGCTGCAGTTCTGCCGCATACTTGGATGCCTCGATGGATAAGAGGTTGCCGTGGGAAGGTGAGTTTCGAAGTGTACGTTTCAATTTTTCCCGGTGATTCACAGTTGCAAAGAACGTTCCCCTCACGATGTGGCGGAGAGAACTCAGGATGAGTGCACCAGTTTTGGTGCACGCGATAGCGCAGGATGCCTGTCGGGTAGAGCTTGAAAGCTCTGGAACTCCGGAGGTTTTAAGTCTCACGTTTTTTGCTACACTCATCCGTTTGCCAAGGAGTACCTGCCATGCGTCCTATTCTTGTCGCTCTTCTTCTTTTCTTTTTCGCTATTCCCGCATTCACACAAGCCATGCATCCTTTCACCTTTGAGGACATGATGAAGTTGAAACGGCTGGGCGAGCCGGAGGTTTCGCCGAATGGCAAGTGGGTCATCTTCAGCGTGGTCGATGTCGATCTTGAAGCCAACTCCAAGACGCCGCATATCTGGATTGTGCCTGCGATCGGAGGTCAGGAGCGGGAGATCGTTGCCGATCAGGATGGGGACCGTCCGCGCTGGGCGCCAGATGGGAAGAGGTTTGCCTTTCTGTCCACGAAAGGGGGCGAATCCCAGATCTGGATTGCGAATTTCGACAGCGGCGCTGGGACTGTGACTGGAGTTCACAAGCTCACATCGATAGCCACTGAAGCGGGAGGGGAATTGTGGTCCCCGGACGGCAAGACCATTCTGTTTACGTCGGATGTTTATCCCGAATGCGATGGGGAGCCTGCAGCCGAATCGGCATGCAACGCAAAGACGCTCGAAGAGCGGAAGAACGGCAAGGTCCAGGCGCAGATCTTTACGCACCTGCTTTATCGGCACTGGAATGCTTTTAAGGAAGGGACGCGCACGCACATCTTTGTCGTTCCGGTGGATGCATGTCTAGGCGTGGCGGGAGAGGGCAAAAGCAGTCGAGCTGCGCTCGACCGGACAGCCGATGGCGGCTGTCCCTACATGGATCTCACTCCGGGCGATTACGATGCGCCTGTGTTCTCTTTGGGAGGGCAGGATAATTATGCGTTTTCGTCCGATGGGAAAGAGATTTGCTATGCGTCGAACCACGATAAGAATCCCGCGGCTTCCACGAACAATGATCTGTGGATCGTGCCCGTCGATGTAGGGGCGGACGCATCGTCTGCGGAGGTCCTGGCGAAAACGAAGAACATCACCGGGGACAATCCGGCCAGCGACTCGACCCCGCTCTATTCGCCCGACGGACGCTATATCGCCTACCGTGCACAGCAGCGTCCCGGATACGAGAGCGACCGCTTCCGGCTCATGCTCTATGACCGCAAGACGGGAGAGAAGAAGGATCTGATGCCGGACTTTGATCACTGGGTCGGGACCTACACGTGGGCGGGAGATTCCGAAACGATCTACTTCAGCGCCGAGCATCTGCGTCACTCGCTGATCTATGCGGTAGGCCCGATCTCTGGAGGTCACCCTCAAGTACGCACGATTGTTGGCGGCTATAACGATGACGTAACGGTCGCACCCGATGGCAAGAAGCTGATCTTTTCTCGCATGTCGCTGAAAGCTCCCAATGAGATTTACACGGCGGATGCAACTGCCGAAGGCTGCCCGGCGAGAACCGGGAGCGTCGATAAAGGACACGAAAACTGTTCGTTGAGCAAAGATCAGGCGCTCACCCACATAAACGATCCATTGCTGTCTCAAATCAGCTGGTCAGAGGACGAGGCTTTCTCGTTCACTGGCGCGCACGGAGACTGGGTTGAAGGCACTCTCGTCAAACCGCCGAACTTCGACGACAGCAAAAAGTATCCGGTGAAATTCCTCATCCACGGGGGGCCGCAGGGTGCATGGGGCGATGACTGGTCGTATCGCTGGAATGCGGAGCTGTTCGCGGCGGATGGATATGCGGTCATCATGATCAACTTCCACGGTTCGACCGGAAACGGGCAGAAATTCACGGACGCCATCAATGGCGACTGGGGTGGAGCTCCGTATGAAGACCTGATGAAGGGGCTCGATTACGCCGAAGAGCATTATCCGTTTATCGATAAGAACCGCGAGTGCGCTCTGGGCGCGAGTTACGGGGGATACATGATCAACTGGATCCTCGGCCACACCAACCGCTTCAAGTGCCTGGTGTCGCATGATGGCATGTTTAACGCCGAGTCGGCGTGGGGATCGACGGAAGAACTCTGGTTCAATAACTGGGAGTTCAAGGGAACACCTTATGACAACCGCGCGCTCTATCAGAAGTGGTCGCCGCATCAGTACGCGAAGAACTTTAAGACTCCGACACTCGTGGTGCATGGACAAAAGGATTATCGGCTGGATGTCAGCGAAGGGTTCCAGCTATTCACCACGCTGCAGATGGAGGGCGTGCCCTCGAAAATGCTC
>JAICJP010000022.1 GCA_025928375.1 Candidatus Sulfotelmatobacter sp. | reverse complement strand
GGCACTCAGGTCATTTCAACGCACAACGGCGGCAAGACAACAGTGACAGTGGCCGTCACCAGCGATCAAACCCGCGCTGCTCGCGGCATCCTGCGGCTGGAATTGCTCCCCGGATGGAAGTCGGAACCTGCCCAGCTTGCCGTCGCAACGAAAGCTCGCGGTGAAAAGCAGGAATTTCGTTTTGCCGTCACGCCTGCGAACCTGCAGCAAGGACGCGCGACGCTGCGTGCCGTCCTCGAATCCGAAGGCGAGAAATACAGCGAGGGATACACGCTGGTCACGCGTGAAGATCTAGGCAGCTTCTACTACTACCAGCCCGCGCGGCAGAAGGTCAGCATCGTTGACGTGCAGGTTCCGCACGACCTTAAGGTCGGCTACATCATGGGGGCAGGAGACGACATTCCGACGGTGCTCAAGCAGCTTGGGATGGATGTCACTCTGATTCCAGCGGACAAGCTGGGCACCGAAGATCTGAGCCACTATGGCACAATCGTCCTCGGAATTCGAGCCTACGATACGCACAAAGAGGTCGCAGCCAATAACAAGAAGTTGCTCGATTTCGTCTCCGCAGGCGGCACGCTGGTGGTGCAGTACGACACTGCTGTAGGCGACTTCAATAGCGGCAAGTTCACGCCGTACTCGGCGGAACTCAGCCGTGCCCGGGTTTCGGTCGAGGAGGCGCCCGTAACCATTCTCGCGCCTGACGACTCCATCTTCCATTACCCCAACACAATCACTCAACACGATTTCGATGGATGGGTGCAGGAGCGCGGCCTCTACTTCATGGACAAGTGGGACTCGCATTTCACTCCGCTGCTGGCCTGCCACGATCCCGGAGAAGAAGAGCAGAAGGGAGGCCTGCTGCGTGCGCAATACGGAAAAGGCACTTACATTTATGCGGCCTATGCCTTCTTTCGGCAATTGCCGGCGGGAGTCCCAGGCGCAGTGCGCCTGTATGTAAATATTCTCAGTGCAGGGCGCCAGAAATAGCTGACGGCAAATCGTACTCTAGCAGCAGTCAAACTGGCTTGCGGGGGCGCACCATAGCATCGTTCACGACGGATACTTGCTCGTGATCCCGAGACACTGACCACCCACTCATGTCCACCGCAAATCCCACTCCGGAGCATCACGGCCTGATTCGCGGCATGGGATTGGGCAGCGCCACGGCCCTGAACATGATCGACATGATCGGCGTGGGTCCGTACATCACCATGCCCCTGGTGTTGAGCGCTATGGGAGGCCCCCAAGCCTTATTGGGATGGATTGCAGGAGCGCTGCTGGCGGTCTGCGACGGGCTGGTTTCGGCGGAGTTGGGAGCGACACTCCCCGCCTCGGGCGGTTCCTATCGCTACCTCCGCGAGATGTATGGCCCCAAGAAATGGGGACGTCTCATCTCCTTCCTATTCATCTGGCAGGTTTCCTTCAGCGCCCCGCTATCAATCGCGACCGGGTGCATCGGTCTAGCTGGATATGCGGCCTATTACTGGCCCGAACTCGAAATCGTCTACGCGCATCATGATGCCGCCCTGCACATTCCGTTTGCTGGAAACCTGCAACTGGGCTGGGTTGTAACTCCCGGCACGGCCGTTGCCGTAGTGATCTGCTTCTTCACGGTCCTTCTCCTGTACCGTCGAATCACCGTGGTGGGGCGGCTCTCGAAGATTCTGTGGTTTGGGGTGATGGGCACCATCGGTTGGATCATCTTCGCCGGCATCAGTCATTTCAACGCAGCCCGGGCATTTGATTTCCCTCCCGGCGCATTCACGCTTTCCCATCATTTCTGGACGGGTCTGGGCGGAGCGATGCTCATCGCCACCTACGATTACTGGGGTTACTACAATGTTGCTTTTCTGGGCGACGAAATCAAAGAACCGGAAAAGAATATTCCCAGGGCTCTGTTGCTTTCCATTCTGCTCGTCGCCTGTCTATATCTGATGATGAACGTTTGTATTCTGGCCGTGGTGCCCTGGCGCGAGATGCTGCAGGCCGGGCAAAACAATACAGGACTCTATGTTGTGTCGTTGTTTATGCAGCGAGTGTATGGCGCATGGGCGGCACGTCTGGTGACCGGGTTGGTCATCATCACCGCGTTCGCCTCGGTTTTTTCCTTGATGCTGGGATACTCGCGGGTTCCGTACGCCGCAGCCAAGGACGGAAACTACTTCAAAGCCTTCGCCAAAGTACATCCGGTACACCGCTTTCCTCACATTTCGTTGCTGGCGTTAGGAGTCGTGGCTGCGTGCTTTTGTTTTCTGCGTTTGAAAGACGCAATTGCCGCGCTGGTGGTCATTCGCCTGATCCTGCAATTCCTGGTGCAGGCGGTCGGCTCGATCGTGCTGAGGATTACGCGCCCGGACCTGCCGCGTCCCTTTCGCATGTGGTTGTATCCTCTGCCTGCGCTGCTGGCCAGCGCGGGATTCCTCTTCATCCTCTTCGGACGCCCCAACTGGCAGAAGGAAGTGCGATATGCGGCCATCATTTTGCTTACGGGAGTCATCATTTACCTGATTCGCGCCTGGCGGTCCTCGGACTGGCCTTTTGCCTCCGGTCGCTCCAAAGCCTTGACGGAGTCGCAGCCCTAGAGCAAACGTGGCCGATCACATCACAATTCCGTCAGTCCCAAGCCCCGGCACGCGGCGGCCCAATACCGCGTGGGCGCCCTTGGCCGAGCCAGTGTTTCGATCGCTATGGATCGCGGCCGTCGTGTCGTACAGCGGCACATGGATGCAGAACGTCGGCGCGGGCTGGCTGATGACGCAACTCTCCGACTCCCCTCTGATGGTCAGCCTGGTGCAGGCAGCCTCCGCGATTCCAGTGTTCGTGGCCGTACTCCCGGCAGGCGCCCTCGCCGACATGGTCGATCGCCGGCGGCTGCTGTTGTTCACGCAAAGCTGGATGATCGTCGCCGCCCTTGCCCTGGGCGTTCTCACACTGTTCCATGCGGTAGGTCCGTGGCCGTTGCTGGCATTCACATTCCTGCTGGGAATCGGTGCCGTGATGAATGATCCTGCATGGCAAGCCATCACGCCCGACGTAGTTTCCCCCGCGCAGCATGGATCCGCCGTTGCCCTGAACTCTGCAGGATTCAACGTGGCCCGGGCAGTCGGACCCGCCCTTGGCGGAATCGTGGTCGCATCCGCGGGAGCAGGGTGGTCCTTCCTGCTCAATGCCGCTTCCTTCTTCGGAGTCGTCTACTTTCTGTACAACTGGAAATGCGCTCCCCGCGAACCACTGGCGACCAATGGCATCATCGAAGCCATACGGGAAGGCTTCCGATACGTGCGAGGCGCGCCGCAGGTTACATCTGTCCTCATCCGCACGGGTGCGTTCAGTTTTGGCGCCGCTTCCCTGCTCGCACTTCTACCAGTTGTTTGCCAGCCTCACGGTGCGCAAGGTTATGGTTTCCTGCTCACCTGCTTTGGTCTGGGCGCGCTGGCAGGCGCGGCGCTACTACCCCGGTTGAAGCTGCAGTACTCAGTGGATGGGCTGGTCGCCGGCGCTACCCTGCTGTATGCCGGCATGACTTTTCTGGCTGGTCAGGTTCATCTATTCAATTGGCTCTGCCTGGTGCTGTTTACGGCAGGAGCCGCATGGATTGGCATTCTGGCGTGCTTCAATGTAGTCGCCCAGACGATGTGCCCATCGTGGATGCGAGCCCGGGCTCTATCCATGTACCTGCTGGTGCTGCAAGGAGGCATGGCTGTGGGCAGTGCGATCTGGGGAGAATTGGCCGCGCGGCAAGGAGTTCCCGCGGCGCTGGCATGGTCGGCTTTGGCTATGGTGGTAGGATTGTCCACGATTCGGCGCCATCGGCTCACGGCCGCGGAACTGAAGATGGCTCCGGCAGTCGTGCGGGACTAACAAGGGGGAGCATGAACACAAAACTCGGAGTCTTGGCTTGCAGCTTATTGCTGACGCTGGTGGCAGCGGCACAGGCACCGAAACCTAAACCAGCACAGCATACGGTCACAGAACTCTTGAATGGAAATATCAGCAATATGGAGCATGAGTTCGTCCCCGCTGCCGACGCGATGCCGGAGGATAAATTTAACTTCGCTCCCAGTAATGGCGAGTTCAAGGGAGTTCGCACGTATGCGCAGCAGATCAAGCACGTAGCCGCGGTAAATTACGAACTCGCTGCCGCTCTCCTGGAACAGAAACCGCCGGTCGACATCGGCGATGAATCTGGCCCGGCTTCGCTCACGACCAAAGCCGACATCATGAAATATCTCAAGGACTCCTTCGAATACGTGCACAAAGCGCTGGCGACGGTGAACGACGAGAATCTCACGAAGACGGTGAAGAGCCCCTTCGGCGAAGGATCCGTTTCCCGCTTGGGACTGGCCATGTCGGTCGCTTCCCATGGCTTCGATCATTATGGCCAGATGGCGGTGTATCTTCGGATGAACGGCATCGTCCCCCCATCCAGCCGGATGTGACGCAGATTCAGCTGCGCCCAAGTAAACCAACTCCATGGCCATTGACTGGCAAACGTTTTCGCTCACACTGCAGTTGGCTTTTGCGGTATCCGTATTGTTGCTCTTGCTCGGATTGCCGATTGCATACTGGATCGCATTTTCCAGCTGGCGCTGGAAGTTTCTTGTGCAAGCGGTTGTGGCTCTGCCCCTCGTCCTTCCGCCGACGGTTCTGGGATTTTATGTGCTGGTGGCTCTCGGGCCACGCAGTCCGTTAGGCCGCTGGTGGATTTCGCTCACTGGGCACACCCTGGCATTCACGTTTTCCGGGCTGGTCATCGGATCCGTGATCTATAGCCTGCCTTTCGCCGTGCAGCCGTTTGCGGCTTCTTTTGCCAGCGTCGATCGCAAGCTGATTGCAGCCTCCGCCACCCTGGGGGCTTCCCGACTGCGCACGTTCTTTCGCGTTGTCGCCCCGCTCTCCGTTCCGGGGCTGGTGACAGGCGCGGCACTGTCCTTTGCGCATACCATGGGAGAATTCGGAGTCGTGCTGATGGTGGGCGGAAATATTCCTGGCGTGACGCGGACCGTTTCCATTGACATCTACGATCGCGTCCAGGCCGCGGATTACGCGGGTGCCAATCAGACCGCGCTGGCGCTGCTGGTCCTCTGCTTTGTCCTGCTGATGATCGTCTATAGCTTCCATCGCAAGGCTTCCGTCCTCAATTCCGTACAATAGACGCGATGAATGCGCACCCTGCGATCCAGAACGGCGTCGACGCTGCAAATCCTGCTGCTGAGGCGCGTCTCGGATGCCGCATCCAAAAACGCTTCGCCGGACAGCAGGAATTCGCGGTAGACGTTTCCTTCGAGGCTGCCACTGGTTTCACCATCCTGTTCGGGGCATCGGGAGCCGGCAAGACGACTCTTCTCGATTGCGTGGCCGGACTCACGCGGCCGGATGGCGGGCGTATCTCCATCGGCGGTCGAGTGGTTTTCGATTCCTCCTCGGGCGTGAATCTGCCGGTGGCGGAGCGGCATGTGGGCTACGTCTTCCAGAGTTTGGCGCTGTTTCCGCACATGACCGCGGAACAAAACGTGTCTTACGGCCTGAAGCATCTGCCATCGAATGAGCGAAGGCGGCGCACGACCGCCATGCTACAGGCATTCCGCATCGCGCATCTCGGTGGCCGGAATGTACGCGACATCTCCGGCGGAGAGCGCCAGCGAGTCGCGCTGGCTCGAACCCTGGTCACCGATCCACAGCTCCTGCTTCTGGATGAACCTCTGGCCGCGCTCGACGCGCCCACGAAGTCCCACATTATTAACGATCTCCAGCAATGGAATCGCACGCAAGGCATCCCGATTCTTTACGTCACGCATAGCCGGGAGGAGGTATTTGCCCTCGGAGAGAGCGTGATCGTCCTCGAGGCCGGACGCATCCTGAGACAGGGCACACCCCACGAAGTGATGACCGCCCCCTTGCAAGAGACGGTCGCACAGTTAGCAGGATTTGAGAATATTTTCGACGCAGTGGTGGAAGCCCTGAGCCCTGATCGGGGTACGATGACTTGCCGGCTCTCCGGCGATGGAGGATCGACAGCGATCGAAACTCCGCTGGTGCGGGGTGGGGTAGGCACATCGTTCCGTATAGGAATTCGCGCCGGCGACATCCTGCTGGCCACCGTCCTGCCGCGGGCCTTGAGCGCGCGCAACATCATTCCCGGGCGGATCCTCTCGCTGGATCAACGCGACGTCATGATTTCGGCACGCGTGCAGTGCGCGGTCGAAATGGAAGTCCACCTCACGCTGGCGGCGCGCGATTCACTTCAGCTGGAAACCGGACGGGAAGTCTGGCTGGTCATCAAAACTCATTCCTGCCACCTCATGCAAAGGGCGACTTAGGACCTTCGCGATTGCGGCTGTTCCCTCGGGCTGCGAACTCTTGGCATTGATCCACTGGCCGCGTTGCATCTCGATCACAGCGATCCACTGTCCTGCCCGCTCCTCCGCGTAAACAATTTTCCCATCGAGCACGCGCGCCGCCGCGGCCGAGGGCAGATCCCGATGGAATCCGAAGAAACGCCGCTTCCATTCCGCCCACCGGGTCCAGCGGTCCAGTAAGGGGTTGCGGGGCTCATATTTCGTGGAGAAAACCAGCGCGACTTCAAAGTGATCGCGAAATTCCGCCGCCGACAGAACCTGATCCAGCGAGAAATTCTCGATTCGCACCACTTGCACCGGCCGCGTCACGAACCCCAGCCAAGGCCGGGTCAATTCATCCGAGGCGGGCCAGGCCGTCAGCACATGCGCCATCGGATAGCGCGCCTCTAGGAAGCGTTCTCCATTCTGGTGAAGAATGACGTAATCGCGATATGCCAAGTTATCTTCGGGAGAGAATCCGTATGGCGGATTCCAGAACCAACCTACGATGAACGCGGCTGCGACCACAGCCACTGCCAACTTCCAATAACGCAGACGCCTGTACAACGTTGCAGCGCCCAGGATGATCACCAGCGGCACCGCCGTGAGCATGTATCGCGCCAGCACCGCTCCCCCAATCAGAGCCATGACTGCAACGTAGGTTGCGATGATGCAGACAAAACAGCTCTGAACCGGAATCGCAATTCGACGCCTTTCCAGGCCCAGATCTTTTACGGGCGGCAGAAGCATCGCCAGCAGCATCCCAGCTGTGAGCAGCCACAAGTGCATATAGCCAAAGCTTTCCCAAAGTCGCAGCACAAGAGCCAAAACAAATCGCACAGGATTCAGCGTCGAAGCTACGTTGTACTCGAAGAACTCTGGATTGCCGAATACATATCCCGTGCGGAAGTAATGAAACACGTACCATCCAGCGAGTACAACCGCTGGTGCCCAGAGTGCGGAAAAAGCTTTCAGCTTAGCCCGCTGCGGCATCCAGAACGCAGCCACTCTGCGATGATTCTGCAGGGTCAGTCCCAGCAATTCCCATGTTGCCAGCGCGATCGGTGCAAGCACGGCCGTCTCTTTCGCCATCACTGCCAGGCAGAACCAAAAGCCGGTTGCGAGCGGCCTTTCCTCGAAATATGCTGCCAAGGCCCAGAAGGTCAGTCCCGCTGCGGCCAAGTCGACCTGCGCCAGTGAACTCTGCGCAAAAAATACGGGATACAGAGCCGTGCACACCGTGGCCGCAATCGCCACTCTGGTGTTGGCCACGACTTCAGCAAGCCGGAAGACGCCAAGCAGCGAGAATGCGGCCAGCACCAGCATGGCCGCGCGGGTCACAGCAGGAGCATATCCAACCACTTGCCACCAGAGCGCAAGCCATGCCATCACAAGCGGAGGATGCGCGTTGGACACGGTGGTGTGAGGAATCAAGGATCCGTGCAACAGCAGATCGCGCGCAGCGGGAACGTAATACCCCGCCTCATCCCAGAAATACGGCAGCCGCAGCAAAGGTGCGTGCAGCAGAAAGATGACAACAAAAATAGCGGCGAATACTAAAGCTGGGTGCAAGCTCGATCGCATGCGCCCAGCCATTCTATCCGTAGAGACGTTGCTTGCGACGTCTGCCATCAAAGGCTATGAGCTGTGAGCCATGAGTAAACCCAGAATCAATGCTCAAATCCATTCCTCAAGGGGCAGCTAACCCGTTGTACCTCTGTGTCCGCTGTGGTGAGAAGGGGTTGCCGGTTAGTGCACCGGCCCCGCAGGCCCCATACGCGGATCCAACTTGATCTCCCCAAACGCGCTCTCGTATCCCGCCACGTTCTGCTGCAGCAATCCGAGCAGAGCCTTGGCCTGCTGTGGGCTCAGATAGATCCCCTGGAAGTTCCGAATATCCACCTGCGTCTCGGTCTGCTGCTGCAAGGTGCCAAACACCAGGAAGAAATCCCAGATATTCACCCGCATTTGCACGCTGTTGGCGTAATTCTCACGATAATTCGCATCATTGCTTAACTTCACATTCGGTTGGGTCGGATTATTCATGGCGAAAAGTGTAATCCTTTTCGTGATGTGCACGCAGGCGGAATCGAATTTCGACAATTCGCGACTTGCACCATGACAAAAATTGCTACCTGCAGTCACGCAGCCCCAAGCGGCAAGGTTACCGGAGTACCCTTCTAGCCCTCGTTCCGCCAGAAGGATTGCTGATTTTAAACAACTTGCATCTGTCGTGCGCATTACTTTCGGAAGTACTCGATGGCTTAAGAAATGCGATAAAGTGGGAGTTCCTTCTAGAGACGTGAGCTTCTATGGTCCCCGAAAATAATCACGCAATGATGGAAGAAATCGCGCTGCCGGAGCACTTGCTGCCCGTCGGTTCGGTACTGGGAGAGGGAGTTTCCCCGGTCGACCTGTGCACGGTCCTGGCGAAACTCTTTCGCGTACAGGAAGCCGAAGTGGCCTTGCTGCGCCTGGACGGTGTCCTGTTGCGCTTCGTTTTTCCCGAGCACTTGCGCACCACTGGCTCTATTCCGCTCTCCAGCAAAGCGGTCGCTGCCCACACGGCGCTGAGCAAGAAGCCAGAGATCTTCAACAACTTTGCGCGCGTGAAACACGCCAGCATCTTCGAAACGATTCGGCCCGGCGCCCTCGAAGAAACCGTTGCGCCCGCCCCTATTCAGAAACTCATGTCGGTACCGATTATGGCGCACGACAAAAAGGTCATCGGGGTGATTCAGATTTCACGCAAAGCGCTCGATCCCAAGCACGCTCAGGATTTCAGCCGTGAGGATTTGCATGACCTGGAACTGATCGCCGGACTCTTGGCAACAGCCCCGGTCATCACCGCAAACTAGGTTGGCGTCCGCATTTCACCCAGAATTTTTCAAAAAGCTTCGCAGATCCTTGCCCGTCATTTCCTTGGGCTCATCCAGACCCAACATGCCCAGAACAGTTGGGGAGATGTCCCGCAGCGAACCGCCTGAATTCAATGTGAACTGCTTGGAATTCTCCGCCACAACGATAAAGGGCACGGGATTCGTCGTGTGCGCGGTGTGCGGACCGCCCGTTGCCGGATCAATCATCATCTCCGCATTTCCGTGATCGGCAGTGATGAGCATCGCCCCACCCTTGGCGCGCACCGCTGATTCGATGCGGGCCAGGCATGCATCCACGGTCTCCACCGCCTTCACCGTGGGCTCGATTTTGCCCGAGTGCCCCACCATATCGGCGTTGGCGAAATTGACGATCACTACATCGAAGGTGCCGTCCTCGGTAGCTTTCACGACCGCGTCAGCAACACCGGACGCGCTCATCTCGGGCTTCAAGTCGTAGGTTGCCACTTTCGGAGACTGCACCATCACTCGATCTTCGCCGGGGAAGGGTTGTTCAACTCCACCGTTGAAGAAGTAAGTGACATGAGCATATTTCTCGGTCTCGGCGACGCGCAGGTTGCGCAGGTTCAGGCCGCCCATCACGTTGGCGAGAATGTTGGCCATCGACTCCGGGGGGACGACAACTGGCAGCCTGAAATTCTTGTCGTACTGCGTCATGCAGACGTAATGGAGATTTTGGGGAACACGATCGCGCGGCAGAGCGGCATCCAGGTCATCCGCTCCCGGAAGATCGCTTCCGCCCTTCTCGTTCAGGCCACTATTGCGGGTCAATGCACGGGTAATCTGCCGCACCCGATCGGCGCGGAAATTAAAGCAGATGCATGAGTCCTCGTCGCGTATCGTCGCCAGCGACCGGCCATGGGCGTCCGTGCAAACGAACGGCATTACGAATTCATCCGTCACGCCCTTGTTGTAGGACTCTTTCATTCCCTGAACGGGATCGGTCTGCTTGCCGCCTTCCGCATCCGCGAACACCATCGCGTTGTAAGCCTTCGCGATTCTTTCCCACCTGCGATCGCGATCCATGGCGTAGTACCGGCCATTTACGGTGGCGATCTTGCCGCAGCCGTACTCGCGCATCTTCTGCTGCAGTTGCTCGAGATAACCTGCGCCGTTGGTGGGAAGCGTGTCGCGACCGTCCATAAATGCGTGGACGAATACACGCTCCAGCCCGTTCTGCTTCGCCATCTTCAGCAGGGCGTACAGGTGCGCCTGCTGCGAATGCACTCCTCCATCCGAGACCAGTCCAAACAGGTGCAGCCTGCGCTCTCCGGAGCGCGCATGTTTCATGGCATCTAGCAGGACCGGATGGGAAAAGAACTCGCCATTCTGGATCATCAAATCGATGCGCGTGATGTCCATATGCACAATGCGGCCCGCACCGATGTTGAGATGCCCGACTTCGCTGTTTCCCATTTGTCCCTCGGGCAACCCAACGTAAGGTCCGCTGGTATGAATCAGGGTGTTGGGGTATTCGCGAAGCAGCCGGTCGTAGGTAGGCTTACGCGCCAGCGCGATGGCATTGGCTTTAGTTTCGGCGCGATATCCCCAGCCATCAAGAATAATGAGAACGAGAGGTTTAGGACGAGACAATATGATCTCCTAGCTTTCAGCCGCAGGTGAATCCAGAGCGAGGGGGCTCCACGTCTCGCCGATGTTGCGAGACGTGGGGCCGATCCCATGCAGCGACTCACTAAAAACCCATGGTGTCGTCGGCCGACGGCCCATAAGTCGCCGGGAGCGGCGTATCGTTGAGCCGCAGGTACACCCCCAACTGCGCCCGATGATGCACCAAATGATTCAGAAACATCTGCCGGTATGCCAGAAAGCGCGACCCGCTGAAGATCGGCTTGCCCTGAAAACTCAGCTTCCAAGGCTGAGTCCAGGCATCGTCGGAAGTATTCTTCAGCGCCTGGCGCACCTTTGCCGCGCCTTCGTCAAAAACCTTGGCCAGTTGCTGCGGCGATTCGAATGCCGGCCTGGTTCGCGGAGCATTGCTGAAGTCCAACTCGGGAGTGGTCAGGATCGTGAGCCCGAAGCCAGCTAACTCAGCGACGTGCGGCGCCAGTTTACCCAACGGCATCGACTTGGCGTGCGGCTTGAAATCTTCCTTCATGGGAACGCGTTCGAGCATGGTCCGCGTTTTCTTCACTTCTTCTTCGAACTCGAGCAGCAACAAATCGCTAATCATTTTTGTCCTCACGTAAAGTTTGCGACTGGAAGCCGGACCAGGAAATCCGGCCTGATCATCGCCAGATTGGCTCATCAGTGGCAATTCAGTGCTTTAAGTCCCAGGAACCGCGCGGTACCGGCCAACTCTTCCTCAATGCGCAGCAATTGGTTGTACTTGGCGATGCGGTCCGTGCGGGAAGCGGAGCCAGTTTTGATCTGCCCGGCACCGGTCGCAACCGCCAGATCGGCGATAAACGTATCCTCCGTCTCACCCGAGCGATGCGAGATCACCGATGTGTACCCATTCCGCCGAGCCAGATCGATCGCGTCCAAGGTTTCGCTCACTGTTCCAATCTGGTTGACCTTGATCAGAATGGAATTCGCAACCTGCTTGTCGATGCCCTGCTGCAAAAACTCTACGTTCGTGACGAACAGGTCATCTCCGACCAACTGAATCTTCCCGCCAATCTCCTTGGTCAGGTTCGCCCAGCCTTCCCAATCGTTCTCGGCCAGTCCATCCTCCAGCGAAACAATCGGATAATCGTTGGCCCACTTCGCCCAGAATCGCACCATCTCATCGGAACTCTTTGCCGATTTGTCCGATTTCTTGAAGACGTACTTGCCATCCTGGTAAAACTCGCTGGAAGCCGGATCGAGCGCGATGGCAATCTCCTCTCCCGGTTTGTATCCAGCTTTCGAGATTGCTTCCAGCACGACTTCAATCGCCTCCACATTCGACTTCACGGAGGGAGCGAATCCGCCTTCATCGCCGACCGCCGTGTTGTACCCCCGCTTTTTCAGCACGCCTTTCAAGGTATGGAAGACTTCCACGCCCCAGCGCAGCGCCTCAGAAAACGATGGCGCGCCCACCGGCATCACCATGAATTCCTGAAAATCAACGTTATTGTCGGCATGCGCCCCGCCGTTGAGGATGTTCATCATTGGAGTAGGCAGCGTGTTCGCGCCCGCGCCCCCAAGATAGCGATAGAGCGGAATGTCCAGGCTTAGCGCCGAAGCGCGCGCGGCAGCCATCGACACTGCCAGAATCGCGTTGGCTCCCAGACGCCCTTTGTTGGGAGTGCCGTCCACCTCGATCATGCGCGCATCCAGGCCGCGCTGGTCAAAGCTATCCCAATTCGCCAGCGCCTCGGCAATTTCGCCGTTCACGTTCTCAACCGCCTTCTGCACTCCCTTGCCCAGGAAGCGGTTCGTATCCTCATCACGCAATTCAACTGCTTCGTGCTCGCCGGTGGATGCCCCGCTGGGAACGATGGCTCGTCCCATAGACCCATCCGCCAGGAATACTTCCGCTTCCACGGTAGGATTGCCACGTGAATCCAGAACTTCCCGTGCATGAATGGCTGCAATATTTGACATGAGTGATTTCGCTTTCTGATTAGGAATTCTTCGTCGCAGGCAAGCCTCGGCTGATCAGCCTGCCCCATGAAGTTAAGGGAAACCCACGATTATATCGGATGGAGATTGCAGCAGTCCCGGACGCCAACCGACTTTTTGTGCACTAATTCCAAATTTGGGTTGTCCATTCGGCCAATCCCTCTCTCCTCTTACCTCCGGTGGTTCCCCATGTACTGTGCGCCGCTTGTCCGCCGTTTCCGACTGGACTACAGTCAAATGCAAGTCGAGTTTTTGGAGGTCCCATGAAGAAGTGGATGTTGTTGCCCTGCACATTGCTGGCGACCATGCTTGCCGCACAGACGAATGCTCCAGTTCCGGCAGGCACCGCGTTGATCGTTCGACTGAATACCACCCTCGCCACATTCAGCAATAAGGCCGGCGATCCCTTTCGCGCCAGCATTACGCAACCGGTGGTCGTGAACGGCCAGACCTTGATCCCTGTGGGCGCCAGTGTCGAAGGCCGGGTGACGAAGGTCAGCGAACCGCGCCGCATCTCCGGCAAGCCCACCATCGGAATCATGCCGGAAGCAGTAATCATGCCGAACGGGGAGCGCTATTATCTTGATGCGACGCTCACCGACACCAACATCAAAGGAAGCGATGTGAGCTCCGAGGGACAGTTCAAA
Source organism: Candidatus Sulfotelmatobacter sp. (assembly GCA_025928375.1). Classification (GTDB taxonomy): domain Bacteria; phylum Acidobacteriota; class Terriglobia; order Terriglobales; family Acidobacteriaceae; genus Sulfotelmatobacter. Next base: position 9,993 of record JAICJP010000022.1, on the reverse strand, counting down.
GGCTCAGCCCATGATCGCCGCGACACCATCGAGCAAGGCGGCGGCACTGCCGGTGGCATGCTGATCGGAGGCTTGGCTGGCGGTCCAGCCGGCGTTCTGGTTGGCGGGCTCATCGGCGCTGGAGCGAGCACGGGACACTGGCTCGCCAAGCATCGTTCTGCAACCCTTCCCGCCGGAACCGAATTGACTCTGGAACTGAACCGGGCGCTGACATTCAACGCCCCGGCAGCAACGGCGACTCCGTCTGGCGGCAGCAAATAGATTCATGGGCCTGTGTTCAAAGCCGGATGCGAAAGCATCCGGCTTTTTTGTTTTCCCCCGTGTCCCTCCGTGTCCTCTGTGGTCAGCTTTCTTCACCACGGAGGACACAGAGGAACACAGGGAATGAAAAGTTTAGAGAGGCCTTAAGCTCCGAACAGCAATTCCCCCTCGCTGACCACCTGCAGTTCGATCCATCCCTCCAGGGGCAGTGAGTCCACGGGCAGCCGGTTCTGCCACAGGCTGAACCGCAATCGCAGTTTGCTGGTCGCCGCCACCGCAGCGGACTTTCGCTCTGCGCTTGGAGCCGAATTGGGAGTGGCCAGTAACCAGATCAAAGGCACCTTGAACTCAAAGTTCCGCAGCAAAGCCACTTTGACATGCTCATCCGGCTGCGCGCTAGAGGCCAATTCGCGCTCGGCCGACCCATTCTCGATCTTCCACTCCTTGAGTCTGCCCTCCCGGGCCGCGGCACTGACCCGCAGGGTGCGGCGGGGACGCGGTTCCCCGGACGCCCACGATTCCACATTCACCACGATTTCGAAATCTTCAGCGGGAGGCTTGCCGGAAAAGTCCAAACGGCCATAGAGATTCGTCGCGTCAATTCCTGCGTACACCGAATCCAGCAGAAATTGCTTTCCGTGCATCGCTCCAGCGCGGTGATCGGCCGTGTAAATCGCCGCCCCCATCCATTCGAAGTACCGCACCTTGTCCCCCGCGACTCGTGGATGGATGTATCCCGTCTGGGGCACAAAGGAAGGCCGCACCTCCACGCCAGTGATGGGCTGAGCCAGGTAATCGGGAGCGGTTGCTCCCAGCGCCTGGTAAACATTGGACAGGTGCTTGCGGTAGAGCTCATCAAAATCGCGGTCGTTCGCCGAATGATGCTCCGGCCCGTACCACCAGTTCCAATCGCTGCCTTCCGCAATGAGGATCTCGTCAAAGGCGAGTTGCCGCTGCGCTTCGGAGGCCCGGGCAGCATTGCTCGCGTAATAGTCGCGGGCATGATGCAGGTAGTCCCAGGCGCGATTGTCCTCGGGAGCGCCAATCCACACGTTGAAGTTCGCATTGATCCACGACCCGGGCACTAGCGAGTTCAGCTGACCGAAATCTTGGTGGCGCGCGATCGCTTCCGACATAGTCACCGCTTCCAGGCCCGGCTCGCGCTGCAGCCCGTCATAAAAGCGCCGCAAGAATTCGCGCCCGGATTTTGGATAGTATTCCCACGCGTTCTCGCCATCCAGAATGATGGAGACTACCGCGTCACGGCCTTTATCCAGGACAGGCTTGGCGGCGTCCTTGATGTTGTTGATCAGGTGCCGCGCCGCGTCCGCGGGAGGCATTCCCGAATACACAAACCCGATCAGATCGGAAAGGGTATGGTCGCGGAAGACCAGGTGCATCGCGGTCGAACCATTTTCGTAACGGTAGATGTTATAAAGCTGCTCCGCCAAATGCCCTGGCAGGCGCCCGTTCCCGTCCCGCGCGAAAAATAAGCCAGTGCTTCGTCCCAGCACGCCTTCATCGGTCGCCATCCACTGCACACCCAGGCTATGTGCGATCGCCAGTGCTTCTTCGGACACGCTGCCCTCCGAGGGCCAGACGCCCTTCGGACGCACGCCAAAAACTTGCTGGTGCAGGTCGAGACCGCGCCGCAGTTGCTCGCGCGCATCTTCCGGATGTCGAAAACGGTTTTGTGGCAGGGGCAGGCCAGGCGTGGAAACCGCACCTGCGCTGGTATCGCAAAGCAGCGGCAGAATCGGATGGTAGAACGGAGTCGCGGAAATCTCGATCGAGCCCTTCTCCGCTGCCGCGGCGTGCGCCGGGAGCACCCGCGCCAGCAGCTCTCTTTCCCGCGCAATTACAAATTTCTGATCGTCCAGCGAATAGTTATGCCCCTTGCGCACCAGGGCCGCAATATCCTTTTCTTCTAGAAAAAATTCGTCGAACCACGCGATCTGCGAGAGCACCTGCAGATCGGTAAAATCCTGCGGCTGAAAGTAGCGCTCCGCGCGATCGGGTTGATTGCCGTGCTCGCGAAAACGCTCCCATAATTCTTTGTAACGGGGATAGCGCCCAATCAGGTTCTGCGGATTCGCCTGGAACAGATATTGCAATGCGAACCGCCGCTCATTCTCCGTCAAGTCCTTGGCCGGTTTCGAAGCCACTTCCTGAAACGGATCTTGCGCGGTACCCGCTACATAATCCTGTATCTGCGCCACCAGGGACGGAACCAGATTGAAATTCTGGTGAACGTTGGGGAACTCATCTAGCAATTTCACCATGCCGTAATAGTCTTTGAGCGCATGCAAACGCACCCATGGGAGCCGGTATTCGCCGGTTACCAGGTCCTTGTAAAACGGCTGGTGCTGATGCCAAAGAAGAATGACTCGCAGGGTGGGCATGTCTCGAACCAGTCAGTCTAGCACGACGAATTTGAGGCCTCGTCGTGCCCACACGCAATGAATAGGTGCTTTTCCCACATATCCGTACCAACCCGCAGTCCGCTTCTGTAAACTAATCCGCATCACTAATCGATGGCAGCCATGAGCCCTGAAACAAGTATCGCCACGCCGCGGATTCTCACCGATCAGGACCTCTATCTTTTCAACGAAGGCAGCCATTACCGTATTTACGACAGAATGGGCGCGCATCTCGCCTCCAGCAATGGCCAGGCCGGAGCCGTTTTCAGCGTGTGGGCCCCCAATGCGCGCAACGTATCGGTTGTGGGTGGCTTTAACGGCTGGGATCCGAAAACGAATCGTCTGGAGCCGCGGGCATCTTCCGGCGTGTGGGAGGGATTTGTCCCCGGCGCACAACACGGCGCACTGTACAAATTCCACATCGATTCGAATCGCCATGGCTATCGTGTCGATAAAGCCGATCCCCTCGCGCTCTGGAATGAAAAACCTCCGCGTACCGCATCCGTCATTTGGGACCTCAACTACGAATGGCACGACAACGACTGGATGCAGAAGCGTTACCAGCGAAACTCCCTGCGCGCTGCTCAGTCCATTTACGAAGTTCACTTGGGCTCATGGATGCGCGTTCCTGAAGAGCACAACCGCCCGCTCACTTATCGCGAAACCGCTCCCCGCCTGGCCGAATACGTGGGACAGCTGGGCTTCACGCACGTCGAATTCCTGCCCATCATGGAACATCCGTTCTACGGCTCCTGGGGATACCAGACGACCGGCTACTTCGCCCCAACTTCGCGCTACGGCACTCCGCAGGATTTCATGTACCTGGTGGACTATCTCCACCAGCACGGCATAGCCGTTATTCTTGACTGGGTCCCGTCGCACTTCCCGTCCGATGCCCACGGGCTTGCCTATTTCGACGGCACCCATCTCTACGAGCATGCCGACTCACGCCAGGGATTCCATCCTGACTGGAAGACGCACATCTTCAACTACGGCCGGCCCGAGGTTCGCAGTTTTCTGCTTTCCAGCGCCATGTTCTGGTTCGACAAGTACCACATCGACGGCCTGCGCGTGGATGCCGTCGCCTCCATGCTGTATCTGGATTATTCACGCAAAGAAGGCGAGTGGATTCCCAACCAGTTTGGCGGACGTGAAAATCTCGACGCTATCGACTTCCTGCGCCGCTTCAATCAGGAGGCCTTCAAAGAGCATCCCGACATTCAAACTACGGCGGAAGAATCGACTTCATGGCCCATGGTTTCCAAGCCCGTTTATCTCGGGGGTCTGGGCTTCGGCATGAAGTGGGACATGGGCTGGATGCACGACACCCTGCGCTACTTCCAGAACGATCCCATCCATCGCAAGTACCACCACAACGACCTCACCTTCCGCATGCTGTATTCCTTCCAGGAAAATTTCGTGCTGCCGCTGTCGCACGACGAAGTCGTTCACGGGAAAGGCTCCCTGATCGGCAAAATGCCCGGCGACGAATGGCAGAAGTTCGCCAACCTGCGGCTGCTCTTCGGCTACATGTATGCCCAAGCCGGCAAGAAACTCCTGTTCATGGGAACAGAATTCGGCCAAGTCCGCGAATGGGCGCATGACACCAGCCTGGAATGGCATGTCTTGCAATACCAGGTTCATCGGGGAGTGCAGGCCTGGATCGAGCAACTGAATCGTTTCTACCGCAGTGAACCTGCCATGCACGTGTTGGACAACAACCCGGCCGGCTTCGAATGGGTGGACGCCAATGACAACGCGACCAGTACGATCTCACTGCTGCGCAAGAGTGAGTCACCTCAAGACACTATCCTTGTCGTCTGCAACTTCACTCCAGTCCCGCGCGTCGGATATCGCGTAGGCGCTCCGCACGGCGGATACTGGCGCGAGATGCTCAACAGCGACGCTCGGGAATACGCCGGCAGCGGAATGGGCAACCTAGGCGGAGTTCAGGCCGAAGAAATCCCCACGCATGGCCGCCCGTTCTCATTGAAGCTGACCCTACCCCCGCTGGCGGCTCTGTTCTTCAAAGCAAGCTAGCACGATGGCTACGGATGTTCGACGGCGGGCCCCTCGCGCTCGCGCATGCTATCCTCGCCTTAAGGGCGAGTTCCATGCGGATCCTGACCCGCTACATCCTTCGTGAAGTGACCGCTCACGCCCTGATCGGCGCGATCATCTTCACCTTTGTCCTGTTTACGCGCGACCTGGGCCACATTTTGGAACTGGTGGTACGCGCCAGCGCCCCGCTGCCCAGCGTCGCCGAATTATTGTCGTTCACGGTGCCCCTGGCTCTGACCTACACGCTGCCGATGAGCGTTCTGGTCGGCATCCTGATCGGCCTCAGCCGTCTGGCGGCTGACAGCGAAGTCACCGCGATGCGCGCTTGCGGGATGGGCATCTGGAGCTTCCTCCGTTCGCTCTCCGCGTTCGTGTTGCTGGGATGGCTGCTTGCACTGGCGAACGGCGTCTATATCGCTCCGCGCTCGCAAGCCGCGCTCGCCCGACTTGAAGACAAACTCAAGGGCTCCCAAGTCTCCTTTGAGATTCAGCCCCGCGTATTCTACGAAGGCTTCCCCAAATACGTCCTCTATGTTCAGGACGTGAAGAACGCCCAGGGAGCGGCCGTCTGGAAGGATGTATTCATGGCCGACCTCACCGACGCCACCAACCCGAAAATCACCCTGGCGAAGGAAGGCATCGTGGTCAGCGAAGCCCCGGACCGCCTCCACCTTCATCTGGTAGACGGCTCGGAGCACGAAACTGATCCGCGTAACCCTGACCACTACCAGATATCCACCTTCCAGCAAACTGACATTCCCATCGAATTACCTTCCACCGAGAACAGGCCGGAGGAATCTCTGCCGGTAGGAGTGATCAGCACATGGGGTCTGCTCGCGAAGGCGGGCCACTCGGGCCCTGTGGCCGCACGCTGGTACCTGATTGAATTTCATCGCCGCTTCGCGCTGCCCACGGCGTGCCTCGTGTTGGCTCTTGTGGGAATACCACTGGGTCTCTCCTCGAAGAAGAGCGGCAAATCGGGCGGCTTCGTCCTCACCATCCTGCTGGTCTTTGCGTATTACGTCGTCTCGCTGGTCGGAGTCTCGTTGGCCCGCCAGGGACGGGTGGCTCCATGGTTTGGAGCATGGCTTGCCGATTTCGTATTCCTCGCGCTGGGAATGTTCTTACTCTTCCGCGCCGAAAAGCGTCCGTTCGAGCTGGGGTCGTGGCGGAGCTCTGGCAAGCAGCATCCTTCGTTGCTGCAGACGGGATTAGTGCGACGTTCCGAAAACGCCTTTGAACGTGCGTCCACCCGTCGCCGGGTATTCAGCGCCAGCTTTCCCACGCTGATCGACGACTATATCCTGCGAGATTTCTTCGTCTATCTGACGATGATTCTCTCGACCTTTCTCGTTCTGGTCCTCGTATTCACTCTCTTTGAACTGCTCGGCGATATCCTCCGCAACAAGGTTCCCGCAATACTCGTGGCCGAGTACTTGCTCAATGTCACTCCCTACCTGTTGTACAACGTCGCCCCGCTGGTGATGCTGCTGGCAGTTCTGGTGACCTTCGGCCTCATGCAACGCTCTAACGAAATCACCGCCATCAAAGCGACGGGGACCAGCATTTATCGCATTGTTACTCCGGTTATTTTAGCCGCTGCCGTGATTGCGGCCGGCCTCTTCTTTGCCGACCAGTTCTATCTTCCTCACACCAACAAGCGTCAGGAAGCCCTCCACAACCAGATCAAAGGCAAGCCGGCGCAAACCTATCTCCGCCCCGACCGCAAGTGGATTTTCGGCCAGAACAACGACATCTACTATTACCAATTCTTCGATCCCGACCGCGATCAGTTTGCCAATATCAGCGTGTTCCAATTGGACAAGAAGAACTTCACGGTCAGTCGCCGCATTCATGCCGACCGCGCGCGCTGGGCCGACAACCTTGACCGTTGGGAATACGAGCGCGGCTGGGAGCGTACCTTGAACGGTTCCGCGATGGGAGACTACCGAGAGTTTGAGGTCGCCACTTTTCCCCAACTTCCAGAGACTCCCGGCTATTTCAAAAAGGAAGTAAAGCAGTACAGCGAGATGAACTACGAGGAACTGCACAAGTACATCCGCGACCTGCAGCAGAGCGGCTTTGACGTTGTCCGCCTCAGGATGGAGCTGAATAAGAAGCTCTCGTATCCGCTGATCACCTGGATCATGGCGGTGCTGGCGATCCCCTTTGCGCTCTCGACGGGGAAAAAAGGGGCGGTCACGGGCGTAGCCGTGGCCGTTGGTACAGCGGTTTTCTATACGGTCGTCTCGCGTTTGTTCGAGGCGATGGGCAACTTGAGCCAGCTTCCACCCGCGATGGCCGCATGGTCTCCAGACCTGATTTTTGTGCTGGTGGGCGGATACTTGATTCTGAAGGTTCCCACCTAAGCTCAACCAGCCACTAGGACCCGCAGGGTTGCACTATTTAACCGCGAGTCCCCAAGGATAGTTATCGGTCGGGATAGGAGCCGCCACCGTCAATGCACCGGTAGCGGGAACAATCGAATATTGCGATACGGAGGGCCCGCTGTAATTCGATACAAACATCCAGTTGTCATCCCCACGAATGACAATCGATTTCGGTTCGAGCCCCGTCGCTACCACCGCAGGACTCATCGCAGTGAGAGCTCCTGACGTCGGACTGATCTTAAGCGGCGACACCGTATTAGAAAGCGTTCCTACCACATACACGTTGTTGCCATAGGGGTCCACTGCGATCGGCCCGGCGCCATTCGCGTTGCCAGTAAGCGAGAACGGCGAACCAGGGACGGCAACCAGACTTCCGTCCGCGTTCGGACACGGGGTGGGCACAATGACCTTGGTACAAATCGTGTACGCACTCACTTTGTTGCTTTGACTGTCACTCACATACACAAAGCGGTCGCAGGGATCTACCGCAACTCCCGCCGGTACTTGATCCGTAGGAAAAAATGGCACCACGGTTGTGCCCGGTGGATTTCCCAACGCCCCCGTCGAAGTATCCACCGCAAACTCATACACAACATAATTGGCCGAATCGACCGCATACAGGAATTGTGCGCTGGGTGGGCTGTTCTGCGGTACCGAACAAACCGAATTCTGCGTTCCATTCACTCCGATTCCGGGAAACACGGTCGGCGTCGCGGCAACGGCTGCGATATTCGGCGGCTGGAAGCCTGCTCCATTCACGAAGTTGAATGTTCCCGGAACGCCCGTCAAGGCTCCTCCACTTCCGATCTTGTAAACATTGACTAAGCCCTGAATCCCCTCGGCCACGAACAGAAATTTTCCCGCCGCATCCATAGAGAGCGCGACAGGATTGGGATCGCTCACCGGCGTCCCGGGCGTCGTCGATCCGTCAGAATTCACTTTGAACGCCGTTATTGAGAAACCTTTCCCGCCGCATTCCACCGCGCTGATCACAGCATAGGCATACGCGCCGGCGGGATCCATCACCATCGATGCCGGCGCTCCCTTCAGCGCGCAAGTCTTATTCGCGGTATCAGCTGGGGAGTTGGCAATGGCGGATACGTGTCCATTGCTCAATGTGAAGCTGAATGTCTCGATCAATCCCGAGCCCTTACTGCCCACCAGCAGCAAACCATCCTGCGAGCGGTTATAGTTGCTCCCGCACGCCAGCAGTAGTCCAATCGAAACCAGCATCCCCACCCCGAGCAGCCACCATCGTTTCGACATTCTTTCGTTCATCTCCATTGTTGTGTGAAGCTTGCGTGAACACGCAGAGCCCAGCGCCCCCGTCGGCCCGGGTCGTTGCAGTGTGGTAATCGCGGGAAATCTCAACCCATTGGTGTATCAGGAATGCGCGGGAAGAGCAATCTCCCACAAAGATTGATTGGAACCTCAGGACCTTCGGGGAGTTGCCCGCTTCAGGACCGATATCAGTATACGGGAGAGGAAGAACTGACCTAGTCCCGAGTCCCGAGTCCCGAGTCGCTAGTCCCTACGCCCTAGGCCCGAGTCCCTGTCCTTGACCTGACTAGATCCGGTCGCGATGAAAAAGATCTCCAAATGAGCGAGCTATTGGGCTTTCGCTACGGGCCCTTGATCTCTGACCGCAGAATTTGACACAGCAGGACTTATCCTGGCGGTGATTTGCTCACTGGCAATCATCGGCAATCGGATCTCGATCACCAATCCCCCTTGCGGCCGATTGAACGCCGAAACCTTGCCGCCATGGAAACGTACGGCTCTCTCTGTGATAGCCAATCCCAGTCCGACGCCGCCGGTCTGCCGTCCTCGAGCATCGTCCAGCCGATAGAACGGCTGAAATAACTTGTCCAAAGAGTCAGACGGCACACCTGGCCCGGAATCGCTCACCCGCAGCACAGCCTCCCGAGCGCCTCGGGTTTCATTCTTGAGTTCGATGTCGACTGCCGATCCTTCCTGCGTATACCGGATTGCGTTGCGCACTACATTCTCTACCGCGCTGTGCAGCAAAGACGCATTTCCCCGGACCTCCCAATTTCCCTCGGCAATCGACGTGTGCACGTGGCAATGACGTTCCTGTGCTTCAAACTCAGCATCTTCGCTAACGCTCTCCACGATTTCATCGAGCGGCACCGGCGTCTGTGGAACCAGTTGTTCGCCATCCTCGAGGCGCGCCAGCGTCAGAATGCGCCCGATCAGCTCATTGAGCCGCGCCGCTTCCAGTTCGATACGATCCAGCATGTCGGTGCTTTCTACTCCGGTACGCTGCCGCGCCAGGCCGAGCGCCACGTTCAAGCGCGCCAGCGGCGATCGCAACTCGTGCGAAATGTCATTCAACAGGCGTGATTGTGCTTTCAGCAGCGTTTCCAGCCGCTCAGCCATGGCATCGAAGTCGCGCATCAGGCCGGCAACTTCATCCCGCCGCGAGACGGCCGGGGCCCCCGCGCGTGCGGTCAGGTCGCCCGCGGCGATCTGCCGCGCCGCCGTGCGCAGTTGCACAATAGGTTTCGTCAAATACCACGACAGCAGATAGCACACGAGCCCCGAACTCAGAACTCCGATGATCAGCCCGGTAAAGGGCAATCCCCGCGGTCCGATGAATACCCGCGGTCCGGGTGGCAAGCCTAAGACGATGGTGTAGCGATGCTTCCCGTCAGATGAAGCTCGTGAATCACGCAGCACCTGGGGCGCGGGAAAAAGGAAACCATCATGAGGGCCTCTGGGCCCACCCGCAGCTACTCTCATGGCCCAATCCGGCGCGCCGCGGTGCGAGACCTCATTGCCCTGTTCGTCAAACAGGTAAGCGCGTACGTGTTGAGAATGCTCGATACTCTCCAGATAAT
>JAICJP010000042.1 GCA_025928375.1 Candidatus Sulfotelmatobacter sp. | reverse complement strand
TTTGGCGACCAGCCCAGCAGGCAGAGGAAATTGATGAAAGCTTCCGCCAGGAAACCGGCGTCACGGTAGGTGGTCACGCTGACCACGGGTCCGTGACGACGCTTGGAGAGCTTGGTTCCGTCGGGGGCGACCAGAAGGGGCAAGTGCGCGAACTGCGGCGGAGTGTAACCGGAAGCCTCGAAGATGAGCACGTGCTTGAAGGTGTTGGAGAGATGGTCCTGACCGCGGATGATGTGACTGATGTGCAGATCGGCATCATCAGCGCATGAGGCCAGATGATACGTGGGCATGCCGTCGGAGCGGAGCAGGGCGAAGTCTTCGATATCCGCGCCGGCTTTCATCTGTTCGCCATAGACTGCATCGGTGAAGCGAACCGCCTGGCCGCCGTCCCTCGGGACGCGGAATCGCAGGGCGAAGGGCTCTCCCGTAGCAGCGCGGCGGTCGCTCTCTTGACGGGACAGTTCGCGCATTCCGGGATTGAAGAGCCAGGTGCCCTGGGCGCCGGATTTTTCGCTGTCACCGGTGTGGGCCGGAGTGAAGTCGCGGTACGCGAGTCCCTTCTCAAAAATTGTCTGGGCCATTTGGCGGTGGAGAGCACCACGATCGGACTGCTTGTACTCTTCGTCCCAGCCCAGGCCCAACCATTTGAGGCCCTCGAAGATAGAGTTCACCGAGGCATCCGTATTGCGCTCGACATCGGTGTCGTCGAGCCGGAGAATCATGGTTCCGCCGGTGCGACGGGCATATAACCAGTTGAAAATGAAAGTGCGGGCGCTGCCTACATGGAGAAAGCCGGTCGGCGAGGGGGCGAAACGGACTCGAGGTTTGGGGGAAGACGGAGCGTTCGGGGCGTTCGACATGATCTGGTAAGCCTTTGATGGTACGGGCCATTTGAAAGCATCGTCAAGGTAACCGGGGGCTCGGCAACTAGTCCCAGGTCTCGCAGAGGCGGCGAAACCTGCGCACCCGGTGAGTCAAGGCTGACAACCTGTCCTTAAATCGTATTGTCATTTGGGGGTTGGCTGTGAAACCATTGTAGAAGCGGCATTGCAGCAGCAATTTCCTCCCTGACTGACGTCAACGAAATTGGTCCTTGAGGTATCTGCAGAGATCTTATGAATGACGTCGTCATCACGACCGTATTGGTACCGGGCCTGGTTTCACTTCTCCTTTTCCTCGTCTTTACTTATCTGTACGAGCAAAGCCGGCAACAATATTTTCGGGCGTGGCAACTGGCGTGGGCGGCATATTCGCTGCACTACATCCTGGACGCGTTTCCCGATTCTTCGGTGGCGTTCTTCGTGAGCGAGTTGTTCCTGGTGGCGATGGCGTTGTGCATCTTCGTTTCAACACGAATGATGCGCGGACCTTCGCAGTTCCGCTGGTATGACGCCGCGGTGGGTGCAGTGGGGGTGGTGCTGGCGCTGCTCACGTTGCATGGTCACATCATGAATGGCGCATTTCGACCGGATGTGCAGCCTTCCACGCGGCTGGGCTTGGGGCTGGCAGCAATCCTCCTGTATTGCTCGGCGGTATTCCTGCTGAATGGGCATCGGCGACGCTCGCTCGCGTTTCAAGTACTGGCAATTGCGCTGGCGCGTTGGGGCGTACTGATGGGCGTGGGACAGCTGGAGAATCCGCTGATTGAGTCTTTCGGTAACGCCCTGCGGTTGTTCGGACCGGCACCGCAAATGTTGCTGGGCATCGCGATGGTGATGGTGCTGTTCGAGAACCAGCGAAACGCGGTGCAGGAGAGCACTCTGGCACTTTCCACGCTGGGAGTGGATCCGGGCAGCCTGTTGTTCGCCGACGATCTGCTCCCCAACATGGAGGCGGCGCTGGAGCGACTGCGAACGGCGTTGCACATGGACTGCGCTGCCATCGTGATCGGGGAACGCTGGCGCAGCCTGTTGCCTTCGGTGCAGCAGGGTTTCTCGGAGAGCTTTCTGGAGCAACTGGAGAGCAGCGGAGCGGGAGATTACCTGAGCGACCTGGCGTACCGGAACAGCGGCATCTTCACCGTACACGAACTGGCCCAGATGACGGAGCCTTTGCCGGTCGGTTCCATGGGAAAGTTTGCAGAGTTGAAACGCATCCTGCTGGAGGCTGACGTCAGGAATCTGACGGCAGTGAATCTGCAGACCCGAGAAAATAATTTTGGAGTGATTTTGTTTCCGCACCGGGAGCGGCGAGTTTTTGGGGCGTCCGGTCCGCGCCTGATGGTCGGGCTGGCATTGCAACTGGGGCTTACGCTGGAAAATTACGTGGTCAGCCACGATGCGCACCGGCGAACAAAAGAGTATGAACTGCTGACCGACATCGGGAAGGCGATCAGCTCGCGACTGGACCAGGATGAAATTCTGCGCACCATCCAAATTGAGCTGGGACAGATTTTTGATACCAGCAATTTTTATATCGCGTTTCAACAGGGAGACGAGATCCGGTTTGAGTTGGAGGTGCGGGACGGGCGGGTGCTGCCCAAGAGGAAGCGCGCAACCCAGGACGCGTTTACCGAATATGTGATTCGCAGTGGAGAGGCACTGCTAATCCGATCCGATCTGGAAGCGGCACGAAAGCGGCTGGGGATTACGCACGTGCCACAGCGTCCGGCTAAGTGCCTGATCGCGGCGCCGATACTGCTGGGAAACCGGCCCACGGGAATCATGGTGGCCATGAATCCCGATAAAGAGTACGTGTTTGAGCAACGCGATCTGGACGTGCTGGTGACGGCGGCGGGGCAGGTTTCAGTGGCGGTGGAAAATGCGAGGCTGTTCGCGGATGAGCAACGGCGCTCGCGCCAGTTGGCATTCCTCAACAATGTTTCGCGCATGGCCATTTCCAGTGATGACCCGGTACACATGCTGGGGCAGATCGCGAGCGAAATCCAGAAAAACTTCACCTTTGACCACATCGGGATTGGGCTGCTGGATCACGGGACGAAGGAAGTTGAGATCAAAGCCGAGGCGGGAACGACGGGGCACGCTACGGGGAAGCGGATTGCGATAGGCGCAGGGATTCTGGGGCGAGTAGCGCGGACCGGAGAGCGGGCGCTGGTACAGAATGCGCTGCCCGGCAATCTGAACGGGGTTCTGCCCGATGCGCGCGCGGTGCTGTGCATCCCCATTACGTATAGCGAGCAACTGCTGGGCGTGCTGAACGTGGAAAGCCGCAACGAGAATGCATTTTCGCCGCAAGACGTGCTCATCCTGAATACACTAGCCGACCTGCTGGCGACAGCGCTGCACAACGCCTTTGTGTTTCAGAAGCTGCAGCAGCAGTCGATCACGGACGGGCTCACGGGAATCAAGACGCGGCGGTTTTTCTGGGAAGCGCTATCGGCGGAGTGGAAGCGGGCTTCGCGCTCGGGGCGTCCATTCTCGGTGGTCCTGATTGATCTGGACAAATTCAAGGAAGTGAACGACAGCATGGGGCACTTCGAGGGCGACCTGGTGCTGGCGCGGGTGGGACGGTTGCTGGAACAGAAATCTCGACAGTCCAACGTTGTCGCCCGCTATGGCGGGGATGAGTTCATTGTTCTGATGCCCGACACCGATTCGGAGCAGGCTCAAGTGCTGGCGGAACGCCTGCGGCAATGGCTGGCCGGCGACCCCATGCTGGTGGAGCACGGGATTACCGGCAGCTTTGGAGTGGCCAGTTTTCCGATGCACGGGTTCTCGATTGAAGACATTATCCGCGTGGCGGACGCCGGCATGTACGTTTCCAAGCGTTCCGGGGGCAACCTGGTTTCGACGGCGCAGGAATTCGTGGAAGGCGAGGACTTTGCCCGGCAGCGGCAGCAGATTTCCGCTTACATCGAGGGCTTCCTGCAACGGGAGCGCAACGGGCCCGAGCACCTGGAGGAACTGACTTCAACTCTGCGCAAGCTGTGCGGTGGGGAGGAAGGCTGCAACGTGGGGCTGTTGAAAGAGGCGATTGAATCGCTCAACCGCGCGGCAGAGTCGCGGGAGATACAGAGCTCCGGGCACGGCGACCTGGTGGCGCGGTACAGCGAGGTTGTGGCGCGCGGACTGGGACTATCCTCGGACGAAACCGCCGACCTGGTGTATGCGGCGCGCGTACACGATGTGGGAAAAATATTTGTCGAGGAAAGCATCCTGAACAAGCCAGGCCCGCTGAGCGATGAAGAATTTCTGCAGATCACGATGCATCCGCGGATGGGGGCGGAAATCGTGGGAATTATTCCGCACTCCAAGATGATGCGCGAGGCGCTGGAATTTCACCATGAACGCTTTGACGGGTCAGGGTATCCGGACAGACGGCGAGGGGAACAGATTCCGCTTTGGGGGCGGATTATCGCGCTCACCGATGCCTTCGCCAACATGGTGACGGAGCATTCGTTCTCGTCTGCACGGACGCCTGAGCAGGCGCTCGACGAGCTGGTCAAGATGAGCGGGACGCGTTTTGACGGCATGCTGGTGCGCGTATTGCTGCGGGGGTTGAAGTCGGAACGCGCATCTTCCAACCCGAGTCTCTGAACCCCTCTCAACGAATCAGAAGGCCACGTCTAGCGGAACCAAGGAAGTCTGGGATAGGCTGTTCAGCTATGTCCATCCCGATCTCGCTGGAAGGAAAAGTCGCGCTGATCTCCGGAGGGTCGCGCGGCATTGGAGCGGCTACGGTTCGCATGTTCACCGCAGCGGGCGCGAGGGTTGTATTCAGCTATCGCCGCGCGGGGCGGCAAGCCCTGGCACTGGCGAGAGAATGCGGCGAAGCGTTGTGCCATGCAGCCGCATCCGACCTCAACAGTCCTGAAGCAGCCCGGTCGCTGGTAGCGGAAACTGTAAGCCATTTTGGGAGGCTTGATATTCTGGTGGCGAACCACGGAGTCTGGCCGGTGGAGGATGTCCCGATCGAGCGCATGTCCGACGAGCAGTGGCGATCAACATTGACGATCAATCTCGATGCCGTGTTTGGGTTGGTGAAACATGCGGTTGCACAGATGAAATCGCAGGCGCGCGGGCAGGGTGCGGCGGGGCACATTGTGCTCATCAGCTCCACTAGCGGGCAGCGAGGCGAAGCGTTCCATTGTGATTACTCGGCGAGCAAAGGCGCTCTCATCAGCATGGTGAAGGGACTGTCGACGGAGTTGGCGTCGGCGGGCATTTATGTGAATTCCGTGGCCCCGGGGTGGGTGGACACGGATATGAGCGCGGAAGCGCTGCAGGATCCAAAGAGCGGCGAAGAGATCCGGCGGACCATTCCGATGGGGCGCGTGGGCACGCCGGAAGAGATCGCGGGACCGGTGCTATTCCTGTGCAGCGAATATGCCAGTTTCATCACGGGGGAAGTGTTCAACGTGAATGGCGGCGCCGTTCTGGTGGGGTAAAAGTGCTGAAAATACCGAGTGGTCGGGCTTGCGTTCAGCGGGTTTCCTGCATCGAAGGAGAGTAGGAAACAACGAGGTTGCGCGCCAGAAATTCCAATAAACACGCTACAATTCTGATTACAAAAGACTATCCCTTACCAGGAATGAAACAGTTTCTCCCGATCATGGCTTTGGTGTGTTGTGCATTGGCGCAGGCGCCAGATCAGGGCCAGGGTGCGCCCGCGCAGGCAACGGGAACTTCGCAGGCGAGTAGTGCGCAGAGTGCGAATCCGGCGGACGAGAACAGCCGGAAGGCCAAGGGATTGATCGAGCAGGCGATCGCGGCCTTGGGAGGCGAGACTTATCTGAATATTCGCGACCGCGAGCAGCAGGGGCGCGGCTACGGATTTCATCACGGGCGCGCGGAGGGCGGCGGGAACCCTTTCTGGGACTTCATCGAGTTTCCTGACAAGGAGCGGGTGGAGATCACCAAGGAACGTGACATTGCGCAGCTTTATGTGGGCAACAAGGGATGGGAGATCACGTTCAAGGGCCCGCATCCGCTCGATCCGAAAGATCTCGATCAGTATCTCCGGCGGCGGCATTTTTCGCTCGACTCCGTCTTGCGTACGTGGGTGAACGCTCCCGGGGTGATCCTGCTGTATGAGGGCAACTCGATCGCGGCACAACATCCGGCGCAGCGGGTCACACTGATCAACGCGCAAAACGAGAGCATTACGCTCTACTTCGATGAAGACACCCATCTGCCGGTAAAGAAGTCGTTCGAGTGGCGCGATCCCGTGGACCGGCAGAAGAATCTGGAGGAAGAGATCTATGAGAATTATCGGTCGGTGTCGGGAATCATGGCGCCCTTCAATGTGACGCGCTATTTCAACGGGGATATGGCGAGCCAGCGGTTCTTCAATTCTGTGACCATCAATCAGGGGCTCGACGCTGCCATGTTCGATCCGAACTCGGGCTACAACCCTAATAAGCCCAGTAAGGCTAAGAAGTAGGGACAGGATCGGGGATCAGGGACTAGGGATCAGGGATCAGCTCGAGATTCGTCCGACAGGCTGCATGACCTCTAAACCATTCAATCTAAATCGTAAGCTCCCATTCAGAGCTGGCTGGACGTGCCACTAACTGTGGCTTTTTTGCCACAGACGGATTTTTGAACCAGACGGTACCCTAATACTCTCATCCCGTTTTGACATACGAACAGACAATCCGAGCTGCGGTGGCTTGCAGCGGGATCGGGCTGCACAGTGGCGCGCCGGTTTCCATGCGCATGCTTCCTGCGCCGTCGGGTACGGGGATTGTATTTCGCCGCACCGACCTCGACGACTACGAGGTTGAAGCCGTCAGCCGCAATGTGGCGCGTGTGAGTTACGCGACCAGCTTGATGAAGAAAGGCGTGTTCATCTCTACTACCGAACACCTGCTTTCGGCATTCATCGGGATGGGGATCGACAATGCCATCGTCGAACTGGATAACCTGGAATTGCCGATCCTGGACGGCAGCGCCAAGCCTTTCGTGGAAATGATCCAGAAAGCAGGGATTCGCAAGCAGCGGCGACCGCGCAAGTATCTGAAGATTGGCCGCGAGCTGGAGATGCGTGAGGGCAACAAGTTCATTGCGGTGTACCCGGCGAACAGCTACTCGGTCTCGTATTCGATCAATTTTCCCCATCCGCTGATTGGAAAAGAGACGTTTGAGGTGGAACTGACGAACGGCAGCTACCTGCGCCAGATTGCGGCGGCCCGAACGTTCGGATCGCGCGAAGATGAGCAAGCCATGCGCAACATGGGGTTGATCCGCGGGGCATCACGTGAAAACTGCATTGTGCTGACCCGCGACGGCGTGGAGAACGGCCCCTTGCGTTTTCGGGACGAGTTTGTGCGGCACAAGATTCTCGACCTGGTGGGCGATCTTGCGCTGCTGGGCAAGCAGGTTCTGGGTAAAGTGGTCGCTGACCGAGCCGGTCACGCCATGCACACGGCGCTGGTGTCGCGCATCCTGCGCGACAAGAGCATGTGGGAAGAAGTCAGCGTTTCCGATCAGGAGCAGGCGGAGCAGGAAGCCACGCGTTCCGCGGAAGCCGCAGCCGGATCGTTGCAGTAGGCCGCCGCGAATTAATCCGCAGGCTCGGGCTGAGTGCCGGTGGCGTCGTGGGTTTCGTCCGGATTTTCCTGCAGCAAGCGTTCCAGCTCAGCTCTCGTTTTATCGATCACCGCGGCGGCGAACTTGCGCGCCGTCTCCTGCCGCTCTTTCGAGAGCATTTTCACGCGCATGTCCAGCAGCGCGATGTCGTCTTCAAACCAGCGTAAAGATTTCTGCACCTTGGCGATGCGAAAGTCGTTGGTCAGCATGGGAATTCTCCAGAGCTAAGAGATTGCCGAAGCGGGGAAGCGTGGCGCAAGTCCAAAGGCAGGTACCCCGGTGATAGACTTCGGCCCATGAGGGACGCGGATTTCGACGCTGAAGATCACGATGCGAAGCGCCAGAAGATACCAGACCGGGCGCAGGTGGCATCCGACCTCGAACCGGCACTCTACCTGGTTGGCACGCCGATCGGAAACCTGGAGGACATTACGCTGCGGGCGCTGCGCATCCTCAAAGAAGTGGATGTGATTGCCTGCGAGGACACGCGCCAGACACAGAAACTACTGAACCATTTCGCGATTCAGGCGCGGACGACGAGTTATCACGAACACAACGAGATCACCCGGTCAGCGGAACTGGTGAAAGAGATGGAGGAGGGCGCCAGGGTGGCCTTGGTCAGCGATGCGGGAATGCCGGGAATTTCCGATCCGGGATACCGGTTGGTTACGTTGGCGATTGGTCATAAGCTTCCGGTGGTGCCGGTTCCAGGGGCGTCGGCTTTCCTTGCAGCACTGGTCGCGAGCGGGCTGGCTACCGATTCATTCCGATTCAGCGGATTTCTGCCGGCCAAGCGCGGGGAGCGGCGAGTGGCGCTGGAAGGCATCAAGAATTCCCCGGAGACCCAAGTCTTCTACGAGGCGCCCCATCGAATTGTCGAGGCTTTGGCGGATGTGGTCGAGGTTTTAGGGAACGCGCGAAATGTGGTGATGGCGCGAGAGGTAAGCAAGCTGCATGAAGAATTTATGCGCGGGAGTGCGGGCGAGGTGCTGGAGCAACTCAAGGCCCGGGAGACTGTGAAGGGCGAGATCACTTTGCTCATCGCGAAGGCTGAGGAGAAGAGCGCAGAGGTCGAGACCGCGGGCCGCCTCAGCGTGCGGCAGCGGGTGCAACAGATCACCGCGGAAGAGAAGATTGACGAGAAAGCGGCGTTGAAGAGAGTGGCGAAGGAGCGAGGGATTTCTAAGAGCGAGGCTTATCGGGAGATGCAGCGGGAGAAATGAAGCGGGGACGTCAGGAATGGCGGCCAAACCCTGGACAGCCTGAGAGGCTACGCGAGCAGCGACGTGGGCATCGCTACTTTCCGGTTAGTTCTTTCTTCACCAAGTCGCTTACTACTTTGCCGTCGACCCGCATTCCTGCGGCGTTGAAACGAGCCATGGCGTTCTTCATTACTGTGCCCATCTCTTTCATGGTGGGGGAGCCCATTTCGGCGATGACGGCCTTGACCCCGGCGTCGATATCGGCTTCGCTGGCGGCTTTCGGCAAATAGGATTCGATCACCGTAATCTCGGCGGCTTCTTTGTCGGCCATCTCCTGACGACCGCCTTTAGTGAACTGCTCAATCGAGTCCTTGCGCTGCTTGATCAGCGTAGCTAGTACGATCTGTGATTCTTTGTCGTCGAGAGGCCCCATCTTTTCGACCTGGCGCAGTTGGAGCGCGCTCTTGACCATGCGCAAGGTGGACAAACGGGCTTCGTCTTTCGCCTTCATGGCGGTGACGATATCCTTCTGAATCTGATCGACTAGAGGCATGACCGGATTATAGACGGAAGTGAGAATCCCCAGTCTCGTATACTGGTAGCCATCCCAATTCATAAGGACACCGCTATGTTGCATAAGAATCGTCTATTCACACCCGGCCCGACGCCGCTTTTGCCGGCGGCGCAGACGGCCATGGCTTCTTACACGGCGCATCATCGTACGGCAGATTTCAAGGCCCTGTTTCAGCGCGTGCTGGGCGACATGAAAGAGTTTGTCGGCACAAAGAATGACGTGCTCGTGCTGGCCTGTTCGGGTACCGGCGTCATGGAAGCTTCCGTTTCCAATCTGACGTCGCCGGGCGACACGGTCGTAGTCCTCACTGCGGGCAAATTCGGGGAGCGCTGGACCGGGTTGGCCAAGGCTTTCGGCTGCAATGTGGAAGTGGTGGAGGCTCCTTATGGCCAGACATTCTCGCTCAACGAGGTGCGGGCGCGGGTTCATGGCAAGGTGCGGGCTGTGTTCGTACAGGGGACCGAGAGTTCGACCGGGGCGCGGCACGACGTTGAGGGAATCGCGAAAATCGTGCGGGCCCAGGGAGACGAGACCCTGCTGGTGGTGGACGCGATCACCGGACTGGGCACGACGCACCTGGACGTGGATGGGTGGGGCGTGGACGTCATCATTGGGGGATCACAAAAAGCACTCATGATGCCGCCCGGGCTGGGGTACTGCGCAGTGAGCGAGCGGGCGTGGAAGCGCATGGAGAAGACGACGTCACCGCGGTATTACTTTGATCTGCGCAAAGAGCGGAAATCAGCGGCGAAAGGAGAGACAGCGTACACGCCGGCGACTTCGCTGTTTGCCGCGCTGGGAGCCGCATTGGAATTTGTGAGGGGCATGGGGAAGGGCGATTTGGCGAAAGGCCGCGAAGAGTTGGTCAACAATGCCGAACTCTGCGCGGCGATGACTCGCGCGGGAGCGACAGCGTTGGGACTGAAGCTTTTTGCTTCCAGTCCGGCGGCGGCGCTGACCGCGATCTGCGCACCCGAGGGCGTGGATTCAAGCAAGATGGTGAAGGAATTCCGCGAGTCTTTCGACGCGGTTGTGGCCAACGGGCAGGGCGAAATGAAAGGCAAGCTGTTGCGCATCGCACATATCGGGTACTACGACTACCTCGACACCATCGGCATTCTGGGGGCGCTCGAACATGTGCTGGCGCGGGTCAGCGAGAAGCGCGTCGAATATGGATTTGCGGTGCGGGCCGCCCAGGAAGTCTATGCCCGCACGCAGTCAGAAAAGCGACAACTGGTCAGCGCCTGATATTCCGGCAGGCTGAATCAGTTGATGGTGAAGCTCATCGGAGCGGACGTCTCCGCCAAAGTGCCACCGCCACCATAGAGCCCGGTGCCGGGTGTGCCAGGGTTGGTCACGGTGATCTGAACTGTTGCCGGACTTGCGATCATGGCAGCTGGTACGGTCGCGGTCATCTGCTTAGAGCTGATGGTAGTGGAAGTCAGAGGGGTACCGTTCCAATTCACCACTGCCTTCCCGCCGAAGCTGCTTCCGTTTACGGTCATGGCAAACGATGGACCGCCGGCGGTTGTCGCGTTCGGACTGAGTTGCGAGATGGCGGGAACGTTGCCGGCAGTCGGCGGAGCAGCAGCTTTCTTGCTGTAACCACAGGCTATGGTAAAGGCAACCAGTAAGAAGATCGAGATTGCGCTAACTGTTTTCATGCTCTTCTCCCAGGGCTGATGCCCATTGAGAGTGAGTCTAGAAAAACGGCAGGGCGGGCGTGTCAGAAGGGTGTCATATTCGCGTCAATAGTTGTCAAGCGTGTGCAGTGAATCCTGGATTTGAGGGAATCGGTTCGTGAAAATCATCGTAGCGGAGAAGATTTCGGCGTCAGCGGTGGCCCAACTACAGGAACCAGGATGGGTGGTGATTACGGCCGACCAACTGGATGGAGAGCTTCCGCAGCAACTGGAAACCGCGGATGCGCTGATCGTGCGTTCGGCGGTACAAGCGGACTCCAAGCTGCTGGCGCATGCTCATAAACTGCGGGTGATCGGGCGCGCCGGCGTGGGCGTGGACAACATCGATCTGGAAGCCGCGACGCACAAGGGAATCGCGGTAATGAATACGCCGGGCGCGAATGCGGTCGCGGTTGCCGAGCAGAGCATGGGAATGATGCTGGCAATGGCTCGCCACCTCTGCCGCGCGGATGCGCTCATGCACGCGGGGAAATGGGAGAAGAAGTCGCTGCAAGGCACGGAGCTCAGAGGGAAGACCCTGGGAATAATCGGCCTAGGACGGATCGGGATGGAAGTAGCGCGGCGGGCGCGGGCTTTCGGGATGGATCTGGTCGGACACGATCCGTTCGTTTCTGTGGCGGTGGCGAAGGAACAGGGGATCCGTTTGGCGGAACTCGACGAAGTTTATGCGGTTGCCGATTACATCACGCTTCATGTCGGCTTGACTCCTCAGACCACGGGAATGATCAACGAAGCGTCGATTGCGAAGATGAAAAAGAACGTGCGGCTGGTGAACTGCGCCCGCGGCGAATTGGTGAATGAAGCCGATCTCGCGAAAGCCCTACAGTGCGGACACGTGGCGGCAGCAGCGATCGACGTTTTCACCGAAGAGCCTCCGAAGAACTCTCCCCTGCTGGGGTTGCAGAACGTGGTGTTGACGCCGCACACCGGGGGTTCGACGGCGGAGGCGCAGGAAGCTGTGGGCGTGCAGATCGCGCAACAGGTGAAAGAGTACCTGAAGCATGGAGTCATCCAGAACGCGGTGAACGTGCCCTCGGTTTCCGCGGAAGAGTATGCGGCCATGCAGCCCTACATCGTGTTGGCAGAGCGCATGGGAGCGTTTCTCGCCCAGGTATCGGAAGGATCCTTGGAGGAAATCTCGATCCGCTATGGCGGCCACATTGCGGAGTGGAAAACGGAATTGATCCGCAACGCGGCGATCAAGGGAATTCTAAACCAGGCGCTGGAAGAAAAGGCCAACCTGGTGAACGCCGCGAGGATTGCGCAGGAGCGCGGATTACACGTATTGGAGTCGCACAAGGCCAAGGCTTCGACCGGGGGCGCAGGGAGCGTGCTGTCGATCTTTCTGAAGACCGCGACGGAAGAGCACATGGTCAAGGGGGCGGTACTTCATGGAGAGGCTGCACGACTGCTGCATGTGGATGGGATTGACGTGGAGGCGCCGCTGGAGCGCAATTTGATCTATATGCGAAACCGCGATGTGCCGGGCGTGATCGGGAAAGTGGGAACGATTCTGGGGGAGGAGTCGATCAACATCGCAGATTTCTCGCTGGGACGGCGGGTGATCGAGAAAGACTCAGAGCAGCGGGAAGCGATAGCGGTCGTCCACGTAGACGGGCAGGTGTCCGTGGAGGTGCTGAAGAGGCTGAGGGAAATTCCCGCGGTGCAACAGGCCAAGGCAGTAAGGCTGTTCTGAGGTCTTCAGCCCGGCTAGAAAAAACTTAGGATTCAATCTCGTCCCGTTGCAGTTTGCGGGTCTCGGCCAGCAGCGTCATTGAGTGCATGAGATTCTGCAGGGTAACGATTCCGACCAAGCGCTCTTCTTCTACCACCGGAATGATGCTCGAGCTGCGAGCCGTGAGTTTGCGGAAGGCTGAACCGAGCGAGTCATTGCGCAGCGAGACCTCGAAAATTTTGTTCATCACAGCCTGAACATAGCCATTGCCTTCAGCGCGTAGCGCGTCCAGGATCCGCTGCCTGGAGATGACTCCGACCATGTCGCTGCCGCGGACGACCGGGAAATCGTCCTGCAGGGAATGTACGGCCTTGTCGAGAGCGTCCTGCAGAGTGTCCGCCGGCGAGAGCGTGGCGAAGTCAGTGAGCATCACTTCTTCCAGGCGCACATTGTCCAGTACCGACTGAAACACCAACGCGCGCTCCTCCAGCTGGGCGGCGGAAAAAATAATGACTCCCACCATGGTGAGCCAGCTGTCGCTGAACAGGCCCGCCAGAATCAGCACCATGGCAATGGCGGTGCTGATGGAAACGGCGCGGCGGGTAGCGGAGCTCAGATCGATGGAACGCGAGATGAATGCGCGCAGGATGCGACCGCCGTCCAGCGGGTAGGCAGGCATTAGGTTCAAAACTGCGATGTAGAGGTTGGCCCAGACCAGGCTGCGGGGCAGGTTGCGGGCGTACAGCCAGGGCCAGGTCCACAAATCGATGCCGCGCCCCATGGCTGTGATGATGGCGGCGGCCAGGCCTGCGAAAGCAAGATTGACGAGCGGACCCACAATGGCCAGCCGGATCTCCCGTGCCCCGGCCAAAGCTGCATTCGGCCTCTCGCTGCGGGCTTCGTCATACAGAGCAACGCCGGTGAGAGGCAGAAGAATCACGGCCTTGGGGACCAATCCATAGCGCCGGGCAGCGAGCATGTGCCCCAACTCGTGGGCGGCGACGGCGAGCAGGATGATGCCAACCAGGGCCATGTCGCGGCTGCCATTGACCGCACCCTGATGCGCGGCGTAATCCGTCCAGTAGATAAACATGGGAAGGATCAGAAAGGTGAGGTGAACGCGAACATCTACGTTAAAGAGTCGCCCCACCGAAATGGACCAGCTTCGCATAATTCGCCGCTCCTTTATTCTACATGGATGGATGTGGGGCTTAAGGTATTCGACAGGACAGAGCCATGCGCGTGATCGCGGGCAAGTATCGCAGCCGTCCGCTGCATTCGCTGGGCGGCATGGATGTGCGTCCGACCTCCGACCGGTTACGCGAGACGCTATTCAATGTGTTGACGGCGGGCAATCCCAGAGCGCTCGAGGGCAGCGTGTGGTTAGACTTGTTCGCCGGGAGCGGTGCCATTGGCATCGAGGCTTTAAGCCGCGGGGCAAAGGAGGTGTACTTCGTGGAGAATTCCCATGCGGCCGCGGAAGCTATTCGAGCGAATCTGAAAAATCTAGGGATCTCCCACGGATCGCACGTCGTGGAAGATGAGTTGCCTCGCGCCTTCTGGCGGATGGAACGACAGAAGATTGCTGCCGATGTTGTATTCATAGACCCGCCGTACCGCATGAAAGAGGCTTACCCGGCCACTCTGCGGGCCTTGGCGGATTGTTCGCTAATCTGGGCGATGTCGGTGGTAATTGCCGAACATGAAAAGAAATTCGATCCGGGCGAGGAATTTGGTCCGCTACGCAGATTTCGCCTGCTGGTGCAGGGCAGCATTGCGCTCAGTTTTTACCGCATGGGAAATGTTAGCGAGGCGAGGGGGTAGGAACGGCAGGGGAGTTTCCAGTTTCGAGTTTCCAGTTTCCGGTTCTAGAATTCGGGTTCAGATGAAACTTCAGCCCCCTAGTCAGGCCAAGGACAGGGGCTAGGGACTCGGGGCCAGGGACTAGAAAGAGCTAAAATCTAGGGCTCGAAACTGCTTTTCCTACATGATCAATTCGTCGGTGCGGCGCACGATTGGGTGCTGCATTTCCTGAAGATCGTTCTTCACCATGTTGAGGCCATAGACGCAGCCTTCGAAGTTACGCGAGAGGCAGGCGAAAAGCGGAGCGACCTTGGCGTACTCAAAGTGCTCAAACTTGGAAACGATGTAGTAGCTCTCTTTTCCGGCTTTCATCCAGTCAATAAAATTCTCCAGGCGCTGGCGGCGAAGGCGCAGATGGTTGATGCTCTCCGGGAACATTCCGGCAAAAAACAGGGTGAAATCGCCAATGTGCTTACGCACCTGGCGTTCGCGATCGAACGATGGCGCAGGGCCGTAGATCGGGTCCGTTTCGAGCAGCATCTCGCCTACGTCGTCCAGCGGACGATTGTAGGCGTCCTTGATCTTGAACAACTGGTCCACTTCGCAGAACTCAGCCAGAAGATGCGAAACATAGGCCACGACCTGCGGATCGCGAATGCCAATTTCGTCTGCGTAGTGTTGTCCCACGAGGTCTTCAAACAGCTGCTGCAACGGATGCGATTCCGGAATCATGATTGGTTGAACCCCCTGAGCCCGTGCGTAAGCACATTTTCGAACTACTTGCGTGAGTAAATAACTTACTTTCGTGATACACGCAAGTGACTTTTGTTTATCGACGCGATTCGTTCCATCGATTGATTAGAAGGGAGAGACATACAAACGCGTTGTGCGATGAATTCTTAGGAAAGGGGGAGCTTTGTTAGTAACTCGATACCGGAGGTTCATGTACTCTGCTGGCACTCCGAGCGACCGGCTGCCAAACTTCGCTGTAGGAGGGGGCCGAGCGGTAGAATTACGCTCTCGCGGAGGAACTCATGGAACGACAGTTGATCTCGAGCGGGACTGCATGGGAGCCGGTCGTAGGTTACTCTCGTGCGGTCAAAGTAGGTTCATACGTTCATGTGTCGGGCACAACGGCGACGGGAAGTGATGGAAAAATCCTGGGCGTGGGTGACGTGTACGCACAGACCGTGCAGACGCTGAAGAATATTGAGAGCGCACTGAAGAAGGCGGGGGCGAACATGAAAGACGTGGTCCGTACTCGCATGTATGTGGTCAAGATCGCGGAATGGGAGAAGGTTGGCAAGGCTCATGGCGAATTCTTCCGGGATATTCGGCCCGCAACTTCGATGGTGCAGGTGAGCGCGCTGATCTCGCCGGAGATTCTGGTGGAAATCGAAGCGGATGCGGTGATCGGAGGATGACGTCGATGACGAAACGTTCAACCTGGGTGCTGAGCTGCTTTCTCTTGTGGAGTTACGGTGTATTTGCACAATCCGGTGCAGACGTCACCGTGATTCGCACAGGAACCCTGATCGACGGCAAATCGGACAAGCCGCGCGCCAATCAGGTGATCGTGATTCGAGGAAACCGGATCGAGAGCGTGTCTGACGCTTCTTCGGCGAAGATTCCAGCCGGTGCGACTGAGATCGATCTTTCGAAACGGACAGTCCTTCCTGGCCTGATCGATTCGCACACGCACATTTTTCTGCAGGGAGAAGATCCGGCTAAAGGCGGCTATGACGCCAATATTCTGAGCCAGGGATTGGCGCTGCGGGCGGTTCGCGCCGGCGTGGCGGCGCGACGCGCGCTGGAGCAGGGATTCACCACTCTGCGCGACGTTGAGACCGAGGGCGCCGGATATGGGGATGTCGGGATCAAGCAGGCGATCAACCTGGGATACATCCCCGGGCCGCGGCTGATCATCTCTACGCGCGCTATCTCCACGACTGGCGGATACATGCTGGAAGGGTACGCGCCGGAACTCGACATGCCGAAGGGCGCGCAGATCGTGGATGGTCCGGTGGAAGCCCGCAAGGCTGCCCGCGAGCAACTCGACAAAGGCGCCGACTGGATCAAGGTATACATGACGCATCGCTCCTGGGTGGGGAAGAACGGCGAGTTGGCTTCGCAGCCTACGCTCACCGTGGAGGAACTTCGGGCCATCGTAGACGAGACTCACGGCTGGGGGAAGAAGGTCGCTTGCCACGCATATAGCGGAATCGGCCTGCATCGGGCGCTCGATGGCGGGTGCGACTCCATCGAACACGGGCTCGATCTCGACGACGCTGCCATCTCGCAAATGCTGAAACAGGGCACCTGGTATGTGCCGACATTGAATGTTTACTACACCGACTGGGCTCCAGAGGATACGCCGGAAGGCAAGCGGGACCGGCTGCGCGCGTCGGCGCATGAAGTCTCTTTCAAGAAGGCGTTGAAAGCCGGAGTGAAGATTGTTTACGGCACCGACATGGGAGGCATCCCATGGACCGAGCCGGTGGCCCAGGACTTTCCTCGCATGGTCGAATTCGGAATGGCTCCCATGGACGCAATCCAGAGTGCAACGTCACGTGCGGCGGTCATGCTCGATATGGAGGGCAAGATCGGGGTGATTGCTGCAGGCGCCTTCGCGGATGTAGTCGGAGTCAGCGGCGACCCGTTGCGCGATATCAAGTTGCTGGAGAATGTGGATTTCGTGATGAAGGATGGGCAGGTGGTCCGGGGGAAGTAGGGCGATCCATGTGAGTATTCGCAATTCTGCAAATGTTCTTGACAAGGAGTTCTCCATGAGCATAATGCCTCAATCCACTTTCAGCGATCTGGCCTCGCTGGACCCGGAGGAGGCTTTATGAGCGTGTTGGAGCTTTGTGACCGGGAAATTGCGGCGGTCCCCATGGATGCCACGGTCGCCGACGCCATCCACAAAATGCTTGACTACCATGTGGGCGCGGTTGCCATCGTGGACAGTGAGTACCGCGTGGCTGGCATTTTCACCGAGCGCGACGTGCTGCGCAAGATGTCGCTCACGCGGTTGGATCCGCAAACCAGTTCCATCCGCGATCTCATGACCACGCCGGTGGAGATGGCAACGCGCCAAACCGGTGCAGGCGAAGCGCTCAGCATCATGCTGGCGAGCCATTTCCGGCACCTGCCTGTGGCTGACGACAATGGCAAGCTGCTGGGCATTCTTTCCATACGCAATCTGCTGGAGTGGCGCGTGGACCAGCTCAGCCGCGAGTTAGATTCCCTTGAGCAGTACGTGTCGAACGACGGGCCTGGAGGATAGGCCTTTCTGGGGCTCCTCTCAAGAGAGCCTCACCACAGGGGTCACAGAGGAACACAGGGGGATTCTCCACCGACTGAATGCACGACGCCAGCCCGCTTCGGACTATCGCTGCAGTGCGCATCGCCACTTCCGTTTTCTTCTTACTTTTCGGGGAATATAAGGTTGCCGGGCCTGGATTCGCGCATGGCGGATTTCAGACTTATCTTCGCGACTACATTGCTACCACGGCTGTAAGTTTCTACCGTCCTGTCCTGGTCCACATCGTTCTGCCTCACGCTGTCTTCTTCGGCTATGTCGTCGGGATCATCGAGTTATTCATTGGCATCTCTTTGCTGCTGGGCCTCTGCGTTCGTCCGGCGTGCGTAGTCGGTGCCCTCTTCTTGCTGAATCTGACTCTCGCCTCCTGGTGGGACGCTGGTCACGGAGCGCCGATCTGGCGCTACTTCGGGGCGCGTCTCGACACTCTCCCCTTGCTTCTGCTGCTGGTCATTTTCTTTGCTGCCGACGCAGGGCAGATCTGGGGCTTGGACGGAAAGCTACGCCGTCGTGCATAATCTCCGATCACCAACTTTGCATTCTCAGCAGGATTACGGGAGAGAGGGACTGATGCGTTTAAGAATCGTTGCTGCCGTCGCAGTGCTGTTGCTGTGCGGGGCAGGCCGGGCAACAGCGCAGGCACCGCACCACCTTGCGGTGCATGCTGGGCACCTGCTTGACGTTAAGTCTGGAAAGACGCTGAACGATC
Organism: Candidatus Sulfotelmatobacter sp.; assembly: GCA_025928375.1. Lineage (GTDB taxonomy): Bacteria > Acidobacteriota > Terriglobia > Terriglobales > Acidobacteriaceae > Sulfotelmatobacter. The sequence goes on along the minus strand of JAICJP010000042.1, from coordinate 1,452 downwards.
AGACTCTGGTCGTCGAAGATGGCAAGATCGTCAGCAGCGGTGCGTCGGCAGAGGCCAAGATTCCAAACGACGCTGTGCGCATTGAGTTGCCAAATGCCACCGTGCTGCCGGGGCTGATCGATACGCATACTCATCTCACGATGGATCCGAAGTTTGGTTATGAGACGCTAGCGCTCTCCACCTCGCGGCAGGCGCTGACTGGAGCCAAGAACGCGCGCCTGACCCTGCTCGCGGGGTTCACCACGGTCCGCAATGTTGGAGCGAAAGAGTTCAGCGATGTTGCGCTGCGGGACGCAATTAATGCCGGCGACGTTCCGGGCCCTCGCATGCTGGTCAGCGGACCGCCTTTGAGCATTACCGGCGGGCATTGCGATAACAATATGCTGCCCTTTGAGTATCACGCGACTAGTGATGGCGTGGCGGACGGCATTGCGGCGGTCCAACATAAAGTACGGGAGAACATCAAGTACGGGGCCGACCTGATCAAAGTGTGCGCGACCGGAGGAGTGCTTTCGCTGGGCGACAATCCGCAGCATTCGCAGTTCACGCTGGAGGAAATGAAGGCGATTGTTGCCGATGCTCACCGGCTCGGGCGGAAGGTCGCGGCACACGCCCATGGGGCGGAAGGAATTCGCTGGGCGGCGGAAGCGGGCGTGGATTCTGTCGAGCATGGTTCTTACATCGATGATGCCGGGATTGCCGCGATGAAAGAGCACGGCACTTATCTCGTACCCACGCTCTACCTGGGCGACTGGATGATCGACAATGCTGGGTTGACGCGTCTGCCTGCGCCATTGCTCGCCAAGGCCAAAGAAGTCATTCCCGCGGCACGAAAGAATATCGCTCACGCTTTCGCAGCGGGCGTGAAAGTCGCGTTGGGTACCGACGCTGCGGTCTACCCACACGGATTAAACGCCCACGAATTCGAAACCATGGTGAAACTGGGATTGACGCCGTTGCAATCAATTCAGGCTGGGACGGTGAATGCGGCGGATTTGCTGGGCTGGTCCGGAAAAGTAGGGACGCTCGAGCCCGGGGCCTGGGCGGATATCGTTGCGGTCGATGGCGATCCGCTGAAGGACATTACAACTCTTCAGCGAATGAAGTTCGTGATGAAGGGCGGCGAGGTGGTGAAGAACGACTACTCCAAATAGTCGGGTGCCGTAGACGCTATGCTATCTTCCGCAAGACTACGGAATAGGTTTTCCTGTCCTGAGCGAAGTGTGAGTGTGACTGGCGAAACATTGTCATTAAGCTAAAGATCGCTGGGCAGGGGTTTTGAATGCAATCGCCTGTGTGGGTGTTGAAAACGTCACTGAGATTAGCGGGTGAGATTTAGCGAAAGCGTGTTAGAAGGAGTCATCACTTCGCATGCTGCGCTGGATTTCAATGTTCGGAGGTCTGCTGATCATGATGGGGCACCACGCCCGCTCAGAAGCGCTGTTCTATTAC
>JAICJP010000138.1 GCA_025928375.1 Candidatus Sulfotelmatobacter sp. | reverse complement strand
CTACTTGTCCCGCGTCACTACATTTTTCTGTGCCTATATTTGGGGAGCTACACTGAACTTGTCGTTTCCCGGAGGGCACATGAACAAAGAGCAGTCTGAGCATTTGCGGCAGAATCTTGCGTACTTGATCTCGGGCGGCGGCGCGCACGCCAAATTTGACGAGGTCATCAAAAACCTTCCGCCTGAACTTCGTGGCCGCAAGCCGGACAATTTTCCGCACTCTCCATGGATGATTCTGGAGCACATGCGCATCGCGCAGTGGGACATCCTGGAATTCAGTAGCAATAAGCAACACGTGTCGCCAAAATGGCCGGACGAGTACTGGCCAAAAATTGCAGGTCCGGCGAGCGCGGCAGCGTGGAACAAGAGCATTCAGCAGTTTCGTGCGGACCAGCAGGCGATGATCGATCTGGTGGAAAATCCGAAGACCGATCTGTTCGCCAAGATCACGTGGGGCGACGGGCAGACTATCTTGCGGGAAGCGTTGCTGGTGGCGGATCACAATGCGTATCACTTGGCGCAAATCGTCGATGTGCGGCGGATGCTCGGGGCTTGGAGAGGCTGACGCAGATCACTGAATCGGGTGTCCTCACACTGGGCGCTTGCGGAAGACTACCTTCACTCCCTCGCGCCAGCGCTCGTCGATGCCTGCGAAAGCCCACTCAATTTCCGGGGAGATGTAGCGCAAGATCGTGTCGGTGGCGGGATGCACGTGCAGGGCGGGTGCGACCAGGAACAGCAGCGGTGGCAACGGCGAGAGTTCGCGGCCGCCGAAATATCCGAATTTGAGGAACTCGCCGCGCTCGTGATGCCAATGGACTCGAGCCCAATAGTCCAGGCCCTGAAGAGGCAGATGAATGTCCTCATCGGCCTTGAGTTCGACAACGGCGAGGCGGCCGTCGCGGGTTAAGGTGAGCACATCGATCATGGCGCGATCGGCCGCGGAAAACGCCGGCACCTGCGAATAGACCGACTCCGGCTCCAGGCGCTCATCGATCACGCTGACATCCGTTTTCACCAGAGACTCCAGCCAGCGCTCGGGATGCATGCGAAACAAAGGGTGGTGTCGCGCACCGTAGGGATGCCGGGAATCGCGCAAGGTGGTGAGCAACTGCAAGAAGAACGTCCAATTGCGGTCGTCTAACAGACGCTCTTCCGCGCCGACTCCAAAAACGATGTCCTGCTTGCTTTGCAAGGTGACTGCCTCGGCGGCGATGCGGGCGCGAGCAAACTCCAAGCCGCGCCAGCGGAATGCGATCTCAGCCGGCGAAAGTACGGCCACCTCGCAACCCGGCAGAATCTGCTGGATACGGGCAATGGATGCGGCGAAGCGTTGGAGAGCGCTGGCCTCGTTGGGAGCATGCACCAGCCTGGTCGCGATATTCCCCCGATCGGTGCAGTCGATTTCGACCATGGAGTCGTGGCGCTCATTGAACTCGAAAAGCCGCCACTTGGCCACGGAGCGATTCAGATTGGCCATGCGCTCCCGCACCAGAGACGAGCAGTCGTGCGGGACTATCATGACGAGTCCCTCGACCAGGAATTTTCCGCCCGAGCGCTCGCGGCAGAGATCGAGCCAGAGAATGGCGAAGGTCAATGCTGCGTCGATCGAAGCCTGAGTCTCCGACGCATTGACGCCCAGGAAGGCGAATGCAGACTGGCCCTGGCGCAGCAGACCGCGGGCGTAGATTGGTCCAAAGGATTTTTCCAGATCGACGCCGGAGGTCAGCCGGGTAATGGTGAAGCCGGGGAAATGTCTTTCGATCACGCGGCGCAGTTTCTGCTCATAGCTGGCCCGCACTGCTTTCCTGGCGGAAGGAGAGCGGCGATCGCGCTCGCGGCAAATTTCCAACTTGGTTGGGCGCGATTGCCCCAAGCGCTGCACCGCGAGCCGCAGCGTCCCGGATTTTACTTCAGCGTCGAGCACCCGCCGCACGGCATTGCGCTCCGCTGACCACAGATGCAGCAGGCATTTGTTGTATTCGCCGGAGATGGAATACTTGGCCCGAGCCAAATCGAAGGAGACAGCGCCATCCTCGAGCACCAGGGCGCCGGAAGCTTCGGCGAGGAAGTCCTGCACCGTGCGGGTGAGGCTTTCGGGGGTCACGGGAGAATTGTGCACATTGGGCAGGCACAAGTCTGTGACGAATGAACATTGCGGCTGTGGAATTTCATTGGGCTGTCGAGCTGCCCCCAGCGTGGACCCGCATGGGCTGCGCATGTGGGATAATCACGAGATCGAGATAATCTGGGATGGGAGTGGCCTGTGGAGTCTTCGCTAAGCCCGCCGGCATCTAATTTACGTGGAAAATATCAATATTAAAGACAAGGCCCGTTTCTTCTTCGAGCACTACGGTCTCACGGAACGCGACCTGGAGCACTATCTGGCGGCCGCGCTTTCTGCTGGTGGCGATTACGCCGATCTCTATTTCGAATATCTCTCCTCGACGTCGTTGATGGTGGACGAATCGATGGTGAAATCCGCATCGCAGGGCATTTCGGCAGGATGCGGAGTGCGCGTGGTCTCGGGAGAGCGCACGGGATACGCCTACACGGACGATCTTTCGTCGAATCGTATTCTGCACGCGGCGCGCACGGCGGCATTGATTGCGAGCGCTCCCGCGAAAGCTAAAGTCGCCGGATTCCAGAAGGCGGCTGCCCGCAGCCTTTACCCTGTGACCCTGCCTAGCGTGGACGCGGAGATCAGCGCGAAAGTCGAGCTGGTGATGCGCGCCGACAAAGCCGCGCGCGCGTACGATCCGCGAATCAAAGAAGTGCGTGCCAGCTACGCGGACGAACTGCGCAATATTCTGGTGGTCGGGTCGGATGGAACGTTTGCCGAGGATTCCCAACCGCTGGCACGGATGAACGTGTCGTGCATCGCCAAGACCGAGGGTAATTCAGCGCGGGGCAGCGCCGGGGGCGGAGGGCGCGTCGCACTGGATTTCTTCTTCAGTGACAAGAATCCCGAGTACTTCGCGAAGGAAGCGGCGCGGCAAGCGCTGCTGCAGCTGGATGCGCGCGAGGCTCCGGCGGGAGAGATGGAAGTCGTGCTTGGTCCGGGATGGCCGGGAGTGCTTTTGCATGAAGCGGTGGGACATGGACTGGAAGCCGATTTCAACCGCAAGAAAACGTCGGCGTTTGCGGGGCTGGTGGGGAAGCGGGTGGCCAGCGAGAAATGTACCGTGGTGGACAATGGCACCATGCCGTGGCGTCGCGGATCGCTGAATGTGGATGACGAAGGAGCGCCCACGCAAGAGACGGTGCTGATTGAAAAAGGAATTCTGAAAGGCTATCTCAGCGACAAGCTTTCGGCGCGGCTGATGGGCATTTCCGACACGGGGAACGGGCGCCGCGAAAGCTACGAGCACATTCCCATGCCGCGCATGACCAACACCTACATGCTGGCCGGCGAGGATCATCCGGAAGACATTATTCGCTCGGTGAAGCACGGGGTGTACGCGGTGAACTTCGGCGGAGGGCAGGTGGATATCACGAATGGCAAGTTCGTGTTCTCCGCGAGCGAAGCGTACATGATCGAAGACGGCAAGATCACGGCTCCTATCAAAGGCGCGACGCTGATTGGCAACGGTCCGGACGTGTTGACGCGCGTGTCCATGGTGGGAAATGACCTGAAGCTGGACGAAGGCGTGGGCACATGCGGCAAGGATGGACAGGCGGTGCCGGTGGGCGTCGGGATTCCGACTCTCAAAGTCGATCGGCTCACGGTCGGCGGAACGGCCCGGAAGGATCCGGGCGGGTTCATGCAGTAATATTCGCCACGTATTGGCACGGATCGCACGGATACTTCCCTTCGGGCAGCGCTTGCAGGCGAGATGGTTCCGTATAAAAGGATTTGATGACTCCAACTGAACTCGAAACACGAAACCCGAAACTCGAAACTGACCTCAAAGAAGTCGCGACCGATATTGTGGGGCGAGCCATGAAGGGCGGAGCTACCGCCGCCGAATGCGTGGTGCGCGAGGGGGATGAATTCTCCACGCTGGTTCGGCTGGGGCAGGTGGAGACGCTTAAAGAATCCGGTTCAAGAGCGATTGGGGTGCGGGTCTTCTTCGGGCAGCGGGCGGCCAGCACGTACTCCAGCGACTTCTCGCGGGCGGGCCTCGACCGCATGCTGAGTTCGGCGCTGGAGCTAGCGAAAATTACTTCCGAAGATCCTTTCGGCGGAATCCCGCCGGCCGAGCAACTGGGCCAGATTGCGGGTGATCTGGACCTCTACCATGAGGACGTTTATTCGCTGCCTGGGCCGGAGAGAATCGATTACGCGCGGCGCACGGAGAAGGCGGCGCTGGATTTCGATGCACGCATCAAGAATTCTGAAGGGGGATCGTTCGACGCCGCGACGGGGCACAAAGTCCTGGCCAACTCGCACGGCTTCGTCGGAGAGTATTCCCGTTCGTATTGCTCGGTGGCGGCGGTGCCGATTGCGCAGACCGAAGATGGCGGCATGCAGCGCGACTACTGGTTTTCGGTGGCGCGCATGCTGAAGAAGTTGGATGCTCCAGAAAAAGTTGGGAGGATTGCGGCGGAGCGCACCATCCGGCGGCTCGGGGCGCGCCGGGTAAAGACGGCGAGGGTGCCGGTGGTGTTTGATCCCATGGTGTCGACCTCGATCCTGGAGCATATTTTCGAAGGAATCAACGGGGACTCGGTGTACCGGGGCGCGTCGTTCCTGGCGGGGAAACTGGGAGAAAAGATTGCCGGCGACAACCTCACGGTGATCGATGATGGAACCATCCCCGGCGGATTTGGCACGAGCCCATTTGACGGCGAAGGTATTCCGACGCGGCGCACCGTGGTGATTGAGAATGGGGTGCTGAAATCGTACCTGCTGAACACGTACACGGCGAAGAAGCTGGGCCTGCAGACTACGGCGAATGCCTCGCGCGGGTTGGCGGGAACTCCGGGCATCGGACCGGGAAACTATTTTCTGCAACCGGGCCAGAAGAGTGCCAAAGAACTGATCGCCAATATTAAAGAGGGCCTGTACGTGACGGAATTCCTGGGGCAGGGAGTGAACCTGGTGACGGGCGATTACTCTCGCGGGGCATCCGGGTTATGGATCTCGAATGGAGAACTCGGGTATCCGGTGGAAGAGATTACGGTGGCGGGAAATTTGAAAGACCTGTTCTTTAATATCTCGGAGATCGCCAGCGATCTGGAATTCCGAGGGTCGGTGGCCGCGCCCACGATTCGGGTGGATGGTTTGACGGTGGGCGGCGAGTAGGGTTTATGTACGCGACGGGTGAATGCCGTCTTGCAGATTAGAGACGTAGCAAGCTAGGTCTCTACGAAGACGCGATCCAGTCTATCGCCTGGTTTTGAATCATTGGATCGTCTCCGTAACCTCGCAGCCAATGCACATCGTGTTCCCTGCGAAACCAGGTCATCTGTCGTTTGGCGTAGTTTCGGTGTGCTTGCTGGGCGGAGGCCAAAGCCGCCTCGCGGGAGAGTTCGCCCTTCAACATCTGCACCGCCTGTTTGTAGCCTAATGAATTCAGAATCCGCACCGCTCCGTATTTCTGGAGCAAGTGCTGCGTCTCGGCGATTAATCCGCCTTCAAACATTTCACGCGCGCGCTGGTTGATTCGCTCGTAGAGCAGCGATCGCTCGGGGTCGAGGCCGAGTCGCAAGATGGAAAATCCCTGCAGAGGGTCGCGGCCTTGTTGCCATAAGTCAGACATCTTCTGGCGAGATGCGAGACAGACTTCAACGGCGCGAATCAGCTTGGGGGTGTCATTGGCGTGGACTCTGGCAGCCGCGGCGGGATCGAGGCGTTGGAGAATTCTGTGGAGATATGCGGAGCCGCGTTGTTCCGTCCGGTGGCGCAAACGGGCGCGCAATTCCTCGGAACGCTGCGGGCCGGGAAACAGGCCCTCGAGCAGAGCGCGCAGATATAGGCCGGTACCTCCTACGAGAATGGGCAAGTGGTGGCGCGCCTGGATCTCGGCCAGGATCTGGCGGGCTTGGCGGGCATATTCTCCCGCAGTCACCTGCTGGGTGGGAGCGACGCAGTCAAACAGATGATGGGGAACCTGGGCGCGTTCGTCGGGAGTGGGCTTAGCCGTTCCAATATCCAACTCGGCGTACATGGCAACCGAATCGCAGTTGACGATCTCTCCCGCGAATCTTTTTGCGAGTGCGAGGGAGAGCGAGGTCTTACCGCTTGCGGTGGGGCCCAGGATGACCAGCAGGAGCGGTTCGCGGGGTGGGGGATGCGGCGGTCCTGCGGTCAGCGCCAGCTCCAGTGGATGTTGTGCCAGTAGCGAATGACGGTCAGGACCAGCAGGAGGAAAGCGACCAACAGCAAACCGGTAGCTTCGGACGCGTAGGTGGCGTGGCGGTGTTGCTTGTGGGCGTCGGAGGATTTGGCGGGAGCGACCACTTCGCCATTGTAACGCTTCCTCTGTGTCCCCCTGTGCAAGACGACTCACCACAGGGACCCAGGGGAGCACAGGGGGTGACCTGCTACACTACGGCGTCGTGCCCGCGCCGCAAAACAGCAGCCGAGTGCTGCGATTCGGAGTATTCGAAGCCGACCTTCGAGCGGGAGAATTACGCAAAAGCGGCATCAAACTGCGCCTGAGCGGGCAGCCCTTTCAGGTTCTGGCGGCGCTTCTGGAACGTGCGGGCGAGGTTGTGACACGCGAGGAATTACAGCAGAAGCTCTGGGCGTCGGATACGTTCGTCGATTTCGATCACAGTCTCAACACGGCGATCAACCGGGTGCGGGAGGTGTTGGGTGATTCGGCATCCAGCCCGCGGTATGTGGAAACGCTGGCGCGCCGGGGATACCGCTTCATTGCGCCCGTTGAAAGCGAGTTGCCTCCGACTCCGGAGGCGAGGTTCTCGGGGCCATCCGCCAGCCCCGTCCTGCCAGCGGCCCCAGCGTTGCATCCCGAACTCGAAGTACCGATTCCACATCGGGGAGTTACGCGCGGGCTATTCGCGTTGATTCAAATCATGTACCTGATCTTCTACGCGATGGCATTGATCCGGCTGCGTGCGGTGGAGGGGATTGCGGAGTCGTTCCTGCCGCCCTGGGGCGCGACCGCCCTGCTGGGAACTGTCATGATCACGGCGGGAGCCGGGATTCCACTGCGGTTTTATCTGTTGTCTTCGACTGCTTTTGACTACCAGCGACTGGGGGAGAAGTTCCGGCGGATGTTTCCGTTGGTGCTGGCGCTGGACCAGTTGTGGGCAGTAGCCCCTTTCCTACTGACGGCACAGATCGGTCTGGGAGCGGCCTTTGCAGCGTGCGCTGCCCTGTTGTACGTACCCTTTTCGGAGCGGACGCTGCTTCGCATGGCCTATCATCTGCCACGATGAGCGGTATTTTCAGGGAACCAACCTCACGGTTTTGCCGTACTCCCGTCTAACGGGCTGGGTGCATGTGTGTCTGCCCGCCGGAGGAACTCTATGACTAAGACCTGCGTGAGCCGAGGCTTGCTTTCCGTGCTGGTGCTAAGTATTGCGGCAGTTCTGCCTGCGGGTGCCGAGGAATGGTCGAAAACTTATAACGTGAGCGCCAATCCCGAGCTGCGCATTGAAACCACGGATGCGAACATCCGGGTGAATACGTGGGATCAGAACACGATTGAGGCCAAGGTGATCACCAGCCGGTACAAGATCGGCGAAGGGGGCATTCAGGTGCAGGAGCACCAGACGGGCAACTCGGTTGAAATCGAGGTCCGTTATCCCCATCACAATATGAATTTCGGGTGGAGTGGTTCCGGGCACCGGGTGGAAATCGTGGTGCAGATGCCGCGGCAGGGCAATGTGAATCTGCGCACTGGTGACGGGAAGATTGAACTCGCCGATCTGAAAGGCACAATGAATCTGCACAGCGGCGATGGCTCAGAAGTTCTGGAAAATATCGATGGCAAGCTGCACGCGACGACCGGCGACGGACACATTCGCGCGAACGGCCGGTTTGATGAACTGGAACTCAAGACCGGCGACGGTCACGTGGACGCCATGGCACGCCAGGGTTCCACGATGGGTGCTAACTGGAGGCTGGAGAGTGGCGACGGCAGCGTGTCGCTGGAATTGCCTCCGGACCTGTCGGCGGACGTCGATCTGCATACCGGGGACGGGCACATTGATCTCGACATGCCGGTGACGACCGAAGGAAAGATTCGCACCAACGAAATTCATGGGAAGCTGAATGGAGGAGGGAGCCTGCTCACCATTCATACGGGGGATGGTTCGATTCACCTGCGCAAGGGCTAGAAACTGCCGGACCAATGGTCCGGGGCTAGGTGGGTCGTGGCGGGTGTTTGGGGAGTGCCGATTTCGAGTGGCAGGCTTATACTCTCACGTTCGCATTCTTCATTCAGAAGAGGTCTCTCCATGGCATTGTTCCGCATGGGCGCTATTGCGCTCGCCGTCTTATCTGCAGTCGCTCCCGCTATCGCACAACAAGCCAGCACCCAGAAGCATCAGCCTGCACTGGATGTGAACTCGATGGATCGCAGCGTGGATCCGTGCACGGATTTTTTTGCGTATTCCTGCGGAGGATGGGTCAAAAACAATCCCATTCCGCCCGACCAGTCCTCCTGGGATACCTACTCGAAAATGCAGGATGAGAATACGGCGCGATTGCGTGGGATTCTGGAAGCAGCGTCCAAGGCAGATCCGGGGCGCAACGCGGTGACGCAAAAAATTGGAGATTATTACGCGTCCTGCACGGATGAACAGGCAATCGAGGCGAAAGGTGCGGAGCCTCTCAAGCCAATGCTCGATCGCATCTCCAAGCTGGGCTCGAAGCAGGAACTTGCGGACGTGGCCTCGTCCATGCCGACTGCCAATGTGCTGTTCCGCCTGGAGTCGATCCAGGATTTTCGGGACGCCAGCCAGGTAGTGGCCAACGCCGATCAGGGCGGACTTGGGCTTCCCGACCGTGACTACTACACCAAGGAGGATGCGAAGTCACAAGAACTGCGCAAGCAGTACGTGGAGCACGTGCAGAAGATGCTTCAACTGTTGGGCGATGCGCCGGATGTAGCTGCGAAGGAAGCCCAGACGGTCATGCACATCGAGACGACGCTGGCGAAAGGATCCCAGACGCGCGTCGAACGACGGGATCCCAAGAACCTGGACCACAAGATGGCGAGCAGCGAGTTGGAGAAAATCACTCCTGATTTTGGATGGCCGGTGTACTTCAGCAAGGTTGGCCTACCGAGGCCGGAGTCGCTCAACGTTTCCTCCCCGGCATTTTTTAAGACCCTGAACGAGGAACTCAACAACGAGAGCCTCGATGACTGGAAGGCCTACCTGCGGTGGCACCTCGTGCACGCGAATGCTCCCCAGCTCTCGTCAGCGTTTGTGAACGAGAACTTCGCCTTTTACGAGAAAACCCTGCGGGGTCAGGAGCAACTTAAGCCGCGATGGAAGCGTTGCACCGAGGATATCGACGACTACTTAGGGGAGGCATTGGGCCAGGCATACGTAGAGAAATATTTCAGCCCGCAAGCGAAGCAGGAAGCAGTGAAGATCGTGAAGCAGATTCAGGGAGCGATGGAGCAAGACATCAAGAGTCTGCCGTGGATGTCGGCGGCGACCAAGGAGCAGGCGCTGGCAAAATTGCACGGGATGGCGGACAAGATCGGATATCCGGACAAGTGGCGGGACTACAGCAAGCTGGAAATTGTGCGCGGAGATAATCTGGGCAACTTCCAGCGGGCACGGCAATTCGAGTTCAACCGGCAACTGGCGAAGATCGGGAAGCCTGTGGACCGCGGCGAGTGGGATATGTCGCCTCCCACGGTGAACGCCTATTACAACCCGCAGATGAACGACATCAACTTCCCCGCGGGCGTGCTGCAGCCACCGGCGTTCGATCTCAATTCCGATGCTGCGCCGAATTATGGGGACACCGGCGGCACAGTGGGGCACGAACTGACGCACGGCTTCGATGACGAAGGGCGGCAATTCGACGCGCAAGGCAACCTGCGCGACTGGTGGACGCCGGAAGACGGCAAAGAGTTCGAGAAACGCGCTGCCTGCATTTCGAACCAGTACTCGAATTACACCATCATCGATGACATCAAAATCAACGGTAAGTTGACACTGGGCGAGGATGTGGCCGACCTGGGAGGACTACTGCTGGCGTACATGGCCTGGAAGCGAGACACCAAGAATCAGAAGCTGGAGCCGATCGAAGGACTTACACCGGAGCAACGGTTCTTTGTGGGATACGGGCAGAGCTGGTGCGGAAAGGTTCGCGACGAATCCAAGCGCCTGCGAGCGACCATAGATCCGCATTCGCCGGAGAAATACCGGACCAATGGAGTGGTGTCCAACATGCCGGAGTTCCAGGAAGCCTTCCACTGCAAAGCGGGTTCGCCGATGGTGAATCAGAACCGCTGCCGGGTTTGGTGAGTCCAGGTCTTTTACGATTGGAAGAAAAATCCCCCTTCTCGCAAAGACGGCGAGAAGTGGGGCACCCTCAGTTCCGATCTGGCGATTCGGCGCCAAACAGGACGGCGCGCATCGAGATACTTCCAAAATCGAAGCCTTCGTAGGGATACGAAATGGGATCTTTCGCATCCGTGCTGCCCATGCAATACAGGAGTGGCAGATAATGTTCGAGCGTAGGATGAGCGGCGGCCAGCAGCGACTCTCCCCACTTCGCCGGGTCAGACAAAGCAGCGGCATCGTGCGCGTCCACCGAATCCTTCACTCTGGCATCGAACTCACGCGCCCAGTCGAAGGCGCCGTGGGGATCATTCCAGGCAATCTGGCGCAAGTTGTGCACCACGTTCCCGCTGCCCAGAATCAGGACCCCGCGCTCGCGTAGCTGCCTGATCTCGCGTCCCAGTTCCAAGTGTTCTTTCAGAGTGCGGCGTTCGTCAAGGCTCAATTGAAACGCGGGAACATCGGCATGGGGATACATGTGCCGCAACACGCTCCACGAGCCGTGATCGAGTCCCCACTTTTCGTCG
>JAICJP010000345.1 GCA_025928375.1 Candidatus Sulfotelmatobacter sp. | reverse complement strand
CCGAGCGCCTCGAAAACAGAAATCGCAGTCTTTTTTGCCTGATCCGAGATCTTCGCATCTGAAATGATCTTTCGGATTTCGTTCAACCCGCGATGCGTGTGCCCGTGCCTATGTGGCGCGTGCGCCTCCGCGCTTGTATGGCTGTGCGTATGCTCGTGCGAGTGTCCATGTTCATGAGGATGATCATGGTGCGCGGAAGCTTCAATGAGGGCGGGCGCAGCCGCGTGACCCGCGTTTTGTTTTTCCCAGTACTCCTCGCGCGGCATATCCTTCTCGCCGTCAACCCAGACGTCCACTTTGGTCGCCGAAATTCCGCTGCGCACCACGCGCGAAATCTCCAGCCTCGCTCCCAATCCGAGCGCGGCCACTGTATCCTCCAGCAGGCGCGGAGACACTCCGGCGTCTACCAGAGCGCCGAGGAACATATCGCCGCTGATGCCAGAAAAACACTCGAGATACGCGATTCTCATGGCCGAGATTTCATCATAGGGAACAGTGCTACCAGCGTCAAACCTGCGCGCGGCGCCGACTCTGTTAAAATCACTGTTTCTCCAACAGCTTAGAGGGCGTCCTTGTACCGTTATTTAGAGCATCTTCTTGCCCAGCGCGTGCTGGAGTGTCTGGAGCGGCGTCATCCCGGTGTCACGCTGCCGCGCATCGTAATCGAGCAGCCACCGAAGGTCGACCTTGGGGATTTCGCGATTCCAATGTTTCCGTTCGCCAAGCCTCTGCGCTCGGCTCCCCTGAAGATTGCCGAAGCCATTCAGGCGGAGATCGGTGAGATGGCGGGAATTGCGCACATGACCGTTACGCCCCCCGGCTATCTCAATGTAAAAGTGGACCGTGCCTGGATGGCTGCGGCCCTGGCCTCGGATCGTAAAGAGCCGGGCGAGACTCCAGCCGGCAAGATTCTGGTCGAGCACTCCAGCATTAATCCCAACAAGGCCGCGCATATCGGACATCTTCGCAATGCTGTCTTGGGCGACACGTTCGTGCGCCTGCTGCGCTACGCGGGAAGGGAAGTCGATGTTCAGAACTACATCGACAATACCGGCGTGCAGGTGGCAGATGTGGTCGTTGGATTCACCCACATCGAAAAGAAATCGCGCGCGGAGATCGAGGCCCTCGCGCGGCAATCCCGATTCGATTACTACTGCTGGGATCTCTACGCCCGCGTTTCACAGTGGTATGAGGCCGATCCGCAGAACAAGCAGGTACGGCTGCAGACCCTGCACGCGATCGAGGACGTTACCAGCGAGACGGCCGCCGTGGCGGAGGTGATTTCGACAGCAGTGCTGCGGCGCCATCTGGAAACCATGGACCGGCTGGACATTGAATACGACTTCCTTCCGCGGGAAAGCGAGATTCTGCACCTGCACTTCTGGGATGCCGCCTTCACCAAGTTGAAAGAAAGCGGGGTGCTCACCTTCGAGAGTCAAGGCAAGAACAAAGGCTGCTGGGTGATGCGCCGCGCTGGAACAAGGACGGAGACGAAGGGTGCTGATAGCGAAAAAGAACTTGATGACGTCCTTACGGATATAGGAACCCAGGGCCTAGGGCTTGGCGCGTCCGGCATTTCCGAAGAGGACCAGAAGGTCATCGTCCGCTCCAACGGCACTGTGGGCTATGTTGGCAAAGATATCGCCTACCATATGTGGAAGTTCGGCCTGCTGGGTCGCGATTTCGGATACCGCAAGTTTTACCGCTATCCCAACCAGCACGACTGCTGGATATCTACGACCGATGGGAAAAAGGATCACCCGCACTTCGGAGATGTCGCCGAAATTTACAATGTGATCGACGCCCGCCAGTCGGAAGCGCAGAACACTGTAATCGAAGCGCTGCGCGGTCTGGGCCATGACGAAGCCGCCGAGCACTACACCCACTTTTCCTATGAGATGGTAGCGCTGACTCCGCGCTGCGCCGCCGAACTCGGCTACGCACTCAGCGAAGAGGATCAAATCCGCTCCTACATCGAGGTCAGCGGGCGCAAAGGCTTTGGGGTGAAGGCGGACGATCTGCTCGATCGCTTGATTGCCTCGGCCAAGCAAGAAGTCGATTCGCGCCATCCCCAGCTGAGTGAGCCGGAACGCCTGGGCATCGCCACGCAAATCTCCATCGGTGCCCTGCGTTACTTCATGCTGAAGTACACCAAGCAATCCGTGATCGCATTCGACTTCAAAGATGCTCTCAGCTTCGAAGGCGAGACCGGCCCCTACGCACAATACGCGGTTGTCCGCGCCAGCAGCATCTTCCGCAGAGCTGGTCTGGACCCGGATGACTTCTCGCTGAAACTGCCACAGTCCGAACTGGCGACTGCTTTCTCCGGACAGGACGGCGATGAGATATGGGAGCTGTGGCTTGCCTCCTCAAAGACTTCTTCGGTAGTTGAGCAATGTATTGCCACAACTGAACCGGCTTATTTGGCCAAGCACGTTTTCCAGTTGGCCCAGCTCTTCAACACCTTCTACCATCGTCATCCCATCCTCATCGAGGCCGATGAGAAGCGCAAACAGTTCCTACTCGCCACCGTAGCAGTAGTCCGCCGCGAACTGATCCGCGCCCTTACGATCATGGGGATCACAGTTCCGCCCGTCATGTAAATATAGGACAGCCGAGGCGGCCGTCCCTACATGCATTTGCACCGGCAGCACGCTGCTTCCCCAAGCCAGGAGTCCAGGATGGAATTTACTCACCGCAAGTCTTTCCTATGCGTCGCTCTCGTGGGCCTCTGCTTTCTCGCTTCGAACCTTTGTGCGTCGGCTCAAGATAGCCCAGCGGACGCTCAAACGAATGGCATTGTGAAGCGTCCGCGCATTGGCCTGGCTCTAAGCGGCGGCGGTGCTCTTGGACTCGCCGAAATCGGCGTCCTCCAGTGGATGGAGGAAAATCACATCCCGGTCGACCGCATCGCCGGCACCAGCATGGGCGCAATTATCGGCGCGATGTATGCCACCGGAATGTCAGCCCCCGAGATGGTGGAGTTCGCCGAGAGGGTCAATTGGGATCAGGCCCTGGCTCCGGCGCCGGCCTATTCCCAGCTTTCGTACCGTCGCAAGCAGGACCGCCGCGATTTTCTGATCAATGCACCCCTCGGCCTGAAACATGGTCTCGCGGGTCCCAACGGATACAACCCCGGGCAAGGTGTCGGACTCCTGCTCGATCGCATTGCCTTTCGGGAGTCGGGAATCTCCAGCTTTGACGACCTCGTCATTCCATTTCGTTGCGTCGCCACCGACATGCAAACCGGGGAGGCCGTAATTCTCCACGACGGCCCCATGGCGCAGGCGGTGCGCGCCTCCATGGCGATCCCGGGCATGTTCACTCCTGTGCAATTCGAGGGACGCCTGCTGGCCGATGGTGGCATGGTGCAGAACATCCCCGTAGAAACGGTCCGCGGCATTGATGCGGATGTGGTGATCGCAATCGAGCTTCGCCTGCCTCCCGGCGACATCAAGGAACTGAACACCCTCACCGGCGTTCTTTCGCGGGCGGTCGACGTGATGATCATTCAAAACGAGCATCGCTCGCTGGAGCACGCTGACGCCAGGGTCAGCGTGGATATGAAGGGCTTCTTTGTCGACGATTACGGACGTGTGAAGGACCTGATCGCGCTGGGATACAAAACTGCCGCAGCGCAATCCGCCGAGTTGCTGAAGTACGCCATTCAGGATCCGGCACAGTGGCGGCGCTATCTGGATGAGCGGAACGCCCGCAAGCGCCCGCCCATCAAGCAAGTGGACGCGATCGTCGTCACGGGCGCCGATCGAGATGCCGACAGTGAGATTCGGCACCGCCTGAGCCAGGATCTCGGCCAGCCTCTCCAGCTTCCTAAGTTAGAGAAGCAGTTGACGCAGATTGCCGGCGAAGGCCAGTTCGATCACCTGGGCTACGAAGGTTTCGTACAGAATGGCGTCCCCGCGCTGCGCATCACCGCACATGAAAAATCGTACGGTCCGCCCTTGTTGGATTTGGCGGTGAATGTCCAGGGCTCAGGTGTCGCGGGATTCGACTTCTCCGCCGGCGCCCGCATCACTTTGATGGATATCGCACATCATGGCGGCGAGTGGCGCAATGATCTTCTGTTCGGCTCCAGCAACCTCGGAGCCAGCGAATACTACCAGCCCATCGGCCGCTCGCGTTTCTTTGTGGCACCGTACGCGTTTGCCTCCAAGTACGGACGGAACTCATTCAGCGGGCTGACTCGCATCGCGATTTTCGGCGACGAGCGCGCGGGCGGCGGTCTCGACGTGGGATTCGAACCTAACCTGCGCAGTGAGTTTCGTGTCGGATATGAAATCTTCGATGGAAAACTCGCTCCTCTCGTGGGCGCCGCCGGGTTGCCGATTGTTCACGGAAGCACAGGTCAGTTCCGCGCGCGCTACGTTTGGGATGGTCAGGACAATCCCTCGGTGCCGAGTAAGGGAAGCCGTGTCGTCGCGATGGTTTCACGAGTGTTGCAAACGCCAGGCGTTTCGCACCCCATCGACCAGATCGATGTGCGGACTTCTAACTTTCTACCGCTCGGCAGTAAGGCGTCGCTGTTTTTCGATGTGGCCGGCGGATCGACCTTCCGCGGCGCCGCCGGACCGTTCCAGATTTTTGAACTCGGCGGCCCGTTCCGGCTGGGCGCGTATTTCCCTGATGAATTTTTGGGGAATCATTACGTGTATTCCTCGTTCGGCTTCCGCCGCGAGTTCTACCGTCTGCCCCAACTGGCAGGAAGAAACATTTACTGGGGCGGATGGTACGAGGCCGGGTCGGCATTCGGTACGGCAACGGATGATCCTGGCCCGGTCGTGATCCGCGGCACATTCAATCTCGGAATCATCGCCGACACGGTGATTGGCCCAATCACGCTGGCAGGCAGCGTAAGCCCCACAGGCCAAAGCCGTGTCAACTTCTCGATCGGACGCCTGTTCTAGGTGCATGTGT
>JAICJP010000095.1 GCA_025928375.1 Candidatus Sulfotelmatobacter sp. | reverse complement strand
TCACTTTCATGGTTATCCGAATGCGTCCGCCTTTTATGACGGCGTTCCAGATGCGTCGGTCGCAATCAATATTGGTGGCAGCTTCACTTATTACTATTTAGCGCCTGATGCCGGCACTTACTTCTGGCATTGCCACATCACCCCTCCCGAGCACCTGCAGATGGGTATGGTGGGACAGATCTATGTGCGTCCGCGGCAGAATCGCTGGAACGGAGATCTGTATGCCGGACTGACGGCGCAGCAGGGTGATCTGCGGACGAGGTGCGACTCCAGGGACATCCTGTGTAGTAATCCCTTACCCAGGGTGGAGACCGGAGCGAGCAACGATGGATCAAAGAAGTACGCGTATAACGATGGCGACGGCAGCACGCGGTACGACGTTGAGTATCCGCTACAGATCCACGGTTTTGATCCGAACTTCCACTTCGTCGGAATGACCTTCAACCCCGAAGCTTTTGTCGATATGAAAGACAAGTATTTCCTACTCAATGGGCGCAGTTATCCCGATACTGTGACGCCTGGTCCTCTGGCGACGCAAGCCACTGATGGTGCCATGCACTTTTCGCAACCGTTGCCATCGATCATCAACATCCCTGCTGGCGGTCGAGCATTGTTGCGCATTTCTGACCTGGACGTTACCGAGTACCAGACACTAGCCTCCCTGGGTATCCCAATGCAGGTCATCGCGCTGAATGCCAAGCTGCTGCGCGATCAGGCGGGCAACAATCTCTACTACAAGACCAATTCGATCACACTAGGTGGCGGTGAGTCCCTCGACGTGATCCTGGATGCCAGCGATACCTCGAGGTATCACACCGGCGATGTGTACTACCTCTACACCCCGAATCTCGATCATCTGTCAAACGATGCCGAAAATTTCGGCGGATTGATGACGGAAGTTCGGATCAATTAGGAGCGCAGCAAATGAGAGCCATCAACATGAAGAAAGCAACCTCAAAAACGCAAATGCTCCTCGCGATCATGCTGGCAGCACTGTTGCTTGCGCCTGCAGCCTTCGCTGCCGTTCCTGGCATTACGGGGCCGAATCTAAACCTGACAGCACAGGCTGAATATCTAACCCAGCCTGACGGTTCGGCGATCTACTCGTGGGGCTATGGCTGCAACGGGGCACCCAGCGGGTTCGCCCCCGCGGCGGTATCGGGAGCTTTCTGCAAAAACATGCAAGTGCCCGGACCGACCTTGATTGTCACAGAGGGACAGACCGTCGTGGTCACTCTGACCAACAATCTGCCGAGCGCCGCGGGAAACACCTCGATCTTGTTCCCTGGATTCAATGTATCGACGAGCTGCAAAGACGCAACGCCTGTAGGACAGCAAGGATTGTTGACCTGCGAAGCCGTTCCAGGCGGATCTGTCAGCTACACGTTCACCGCAACGACGCCAGGCACCCGCTCTTATTACAGCGGCACCCAAGGCGACCTGCAGATGGAGATGGGACTATACGGTGCGATCGTTGTGCTGCCATCGCATATCCCCGCGACGTGCAGCAGCGGGCTTCCGCTGACGAATGCTGGCAACAATGCCAAAGCCAAGGCGCAGTGGGGAGAAACTGACTTCCGTCTTGCCGCTGCCGCTTACGATCACCCTTCCACCTGCTATGACCGCGAGTACATGTTCCAGTTTTCCGAGATGGATCCCAGAATTCACCGCGAGGCCGAGCAGCAATCTTCACGGACGTGCACGGGTTGCATGAGCGTTGCCACGGAGCCTTACGTTCCCGCGTACTTCATGATCAATGGACGCTCCATGCCAGACGACATGGACCCCAACTATGCCCCTCAGTACCCGCACCAACCGTATAACGGCAATCCCCACCTGCATCCCGGCGAGTTGGTGTTGCTCCGCATCGTCGGTCAGGGACGCTGGCAGCATCCATTCCATGAGCACGGCAACCACGTTCGAGTGCTCGCGCGCGATGGCAATTTGATACTCAGCACGCCCGACACCGCTGACCCCAACCTCGCCGGTCCACTACTGTTCACCACCACCACAACTCCGGGCCAGACGATTGATGGAATCTACTACTGGAGCGGAAAAGGCTTGAACTGGGATCCATATGGCCACAACCCAGCATCGACGGATCCCTTGGCGAAACTTACCTGCACTCCAGATGCGAATGGCTACAACACGGGAAGTCCGACGGCGGTCAACTACTTCGAGTGGTGCCAGGACCATAACAAGCCAGTGGAGACGGCGCCGTTTGGCGATGTGGCGGGTGGTGGACCGGTCACTTTGCCCGACCCAAACATTCTAGTCAACGGCACATGGTTCGGGGGAAGTCCCTACCTTGGACCGGATGCAACAGTGCGTGCCGTCGGCTCCACGGGAACGACTCCACCCTCGGGGACTATCGGCAATTCCCCCACGGAGGAGGCCGCCTTTGCTTTCATGTGGCACTCACACAATGAGCGGGAGATTACCACCAACAATATCTTCCCCGGTGGCATGTTCATGATGATGTTAGTGGATTCAAGAGAGTTTGTGATCGATGAGTCCAACTAGTTACTTGAGGATACTGAGGAGATAGACATGCGATTTACCCATTGCAACATGATTGCTAGAAAGATGTCACTGGCTGTATGTATCCTCCTCCTTGAGGCCAGTTGGGCTGTTGCACAGCAGCAAGTGAACCTTATTGCGGGACCCACCTCGGCCACCCTGTCTGACGGCTCATCGGTACCGATGTGGGGCTACTCCTGCGGGACCGCGGTACCGGGTTCGACGGCGAGTTGCACGAAACTGAATCCGTCCGCTGCCGGTTGGTCGCCAGTTGTGATCACGGTTCCCACGGGGCAGGACCTGCGAATTAATCTAACGAACAATCTTTCCTTCACTCTGCCCGACTCCAGTAAGAACTCTATCCCGACGTCATTGACCATTGTGGGCCAGTTGGGCGGCGGTCTGGGCAAGAATGCAACGTCGACTGAGAGTCCTGAGCACCCGGTTCAGACCCCCACATGGCCCGCTGCCAGCAGTGAGCCAGGTGGCCCCACGAATACTCCCCCGACGCAGGGACCCCGGGTGCAGTCGTTCGCGACCGAAGTAGCGGCCGGAAGCACGACCAGTTTGACCTGGACGGCGCCGAGGGAAGGCACGTACCTGCTGGAGTCCGGCACGCATCCTTCAATTCAAGGACCGATGGGATTGTACGGAATGGTGGTGGTCACGTCGCCGCCCGCGAATGCCTTGTCTGCGTTCACCGCGTATCAGGGTGTGACGTACAGCGCGGATGTGAAGCTGCTCTTCAGTGAAATCGATCCAGTCCAAAACAATGCGGTAAACGCGGCCGTCAACACCGCCGGATTCAGTGAGACGAAAGTATGGTCCGGGCAGCCGGGTCATTGCGGCAACCCGACATCATCGGATTACCAGACCTGCTACCCGCCGGCAGTGAACTATTCTGCGCGCTATTACCTGATTAATGGTGTTGGTTTCAATAAGACGAACCCGGCAGCCTCGCTGTTCCCGTCGAGCCCAGCAGTTGTCCCATCGCCAGGTGGAAAGACGGCGCTGGTCCGCATGGTGAATGCAGGCTTGCGCATGCATATTCCATCGATTGTTGGAGCACAAACCGGAACCGTGACTCCAGCGACGTCCGGCTTCTCTCTGATTGCGGAAGACGGAAACGTTCTGCCGGGCGTGCGCCGCGTGCAGACCGAAGTATTCATGGCACCAGGCAAAACGTATGACGTGATGGTCAATGTCCCAGTAGCAAGCGGGAGCGCCACCACCCCGGATGCTCTCCCTATCTTTGATCGTGCGTTGGGCTTGTCTGGCAACGCAACAGCGCGCGATGCTGGCATGATTGCTTATCTCGGAATTAACGGAGGTACGGTTCCAGTTTCGCCCGCAGCCCCTGCGGTAGCGAACCCCGACGTCTACAATTCAGTGATCTCGGGGAAGACTCTCACGGTATCGGACCCGGCGAAGGGGGTGATCGCCAACGACGTGAACGTGCTTGGCGTGAAGGTGGTAGGCACCGCACCTGTCGGACTCACTCTGAACACCGACGGAACGTTCGTGTATACGGCGGGCGCGCCCACTAGCTTCATGTATTGCGGTAATGGTGCGACTTCAGGTTCGGCTTGCGCCACTGTGAGTCTGAATGCTGCCGCCCTTGAGGCCGGTTCGGGCATCACAGTTAACCCCGACGCATATACTTCGAATCTAGGCAGGACTCTCACCATAAAATCTCCTGGCGTTCTGTTGAACGACAGTGACGCAGCTGGATATCCACTTACGGTCAGCGGAGCAACCCCAACTACACCCCTAACGATAGCTATCTCAGGCGGTGGCGAAGTTTCAGTGGGATCGGATGGCGGATTCACCGCGACTGTCCCTGGCCCCGGCACCTACACTTTCAGCTACAAGGCGAAGAACTCTCAAGGCACGGACAGTACGGCGGATGCAACCGTGACCCTGACGTTTCCGGTGCCGAGCGGTCTGCAGGTGACGCTGGTGGACGGGAAATCAAAAGCGGCTCTCGATCCCCAGGATTATCGCTGGATCGTTGAAGAAGACCGGACGTGGTATCAAGACCCCAACTGTTCCACGAATCCGGCCCCGCCGGGTTGCCCCGGTAGCGGCACTGGAGTCGTTCCAGCCTATGGGACAAACTTCCACACCAGTCACATGCCGGTCATAGCTCAGGGCTGCACGGGAAGTAATTCCTGCGAAAGCGGCCAAACGGTTTTGGGTGTGGCGGCAGCTTGTGACGTGGGCAACGGCATCTGCCGGACCGATGTTTCGCATAAATCGGCGGTACTGCCGAGCGAGGTGGTTCTGGATCCTGCCAAGCGTTACTACATCTCCGTGCTGCCGGGTGACGCGATGGACCCCGGCCACGCTATGGGTGGCGCCCCAATCTTTTTTAAGAATGGTGCTTGGCAGGCCGTGAAGGTGTTCGTCGAGCCGATGCCGCTCCCGACCGCAACTGTTTCAGCATTTGTCTTCGAAGATGACTTCCCCATGAACGGCGAGGATGACACCGGCGGAGGTGTAGACGTGTTGGCGCCCAACGAGCCCGGTCTTGGAGGCTTCAACGTCGTGATCTATGACAACGTCGGCCAGTTTGGCGATCCCGCCGGACAGATGACGTACGACATGTTCAACCAGCCGGTGGCGAACGCATTGGCGGGAACCATCGACCCTGCTACGGGACAGGACGCCTGCCCGGTTTCCGCGAACTCGCGAAATGGATTTGACGGCGGCACAAGCCCGACTGGGATCACGGGCACGATCACTGTTTGTCCGAAATATGAAGCGGATGGCAAAACTCTGTCCCCCCTGGCCGGCCAGGTAGTTGTTCGCAACTTGCCGCCGGGTTTTTATGGAGTAGAGGCGCATCCCGGAGCCGACCGCATTGCGCGGGGTGAAGAATGGCTCCAGACGAACACTCTGGACGGTGGCTTTGCCCACGATGCCTTCCTCAAGGCCAGTGAGCCGAGCTATTTCCAGGAATATGGGCCCGCCGGCTTCCACGTAGCGATCGGCTTCGCCAATCCCGCGATCATCAACAATCGAAAACCGGGAGTGTGTGCCAACCGCACGGATTGCACCCATACTGTGACGGGCAAGGTCACGCTGGCGCACATGAGCCGCACCCCGGACGAGCGGCTTTACAGCACTTCGACCAGTGATGCCTACGCGTTCACTCAGACTTACGTGAGCCTAGGAAGTCCAGACGGCGCGGATTTCGCGTTCGCCAGGACCGCGGACGATGGCACGTTCACGTTCACAAATATGCCGGGCGGGGATTGGAGAATCACCGTCTTCGATCAATGGACCGATCTAATCCTCGACGGCTATACGACGCCGGTCCGGGTTGACGCTCCCGTCGTCAACATGGGGGACGTTGCGATCCATCAGTGGAGGCAGAACCTCTATACTCGGACCTTCTTTGACCAGAATGGGGACGGGATCTCAGAGGACAGCGAACCTGGGCTTAGCTTGGTGCCCACCAATATCAGGTACCGCGACGGGAGCTACTCAAACTTCAACAGCACTGACTTGAACGGTTTCGCGGGCTTCAACGAGGTGTTCCCGATATTCAACTGGTATGTTGTGGAAACGGATTCGACCCGCTACAAAAATACCGGCACGCATGTGGTCTACGACGCGGGTGGTCCGGTGGACGGGTCGCCCGCCTGCGGCAGACCTGGCATTCCGGCCTGCGGAGATTCGACCATCGGAAAGTTCCTCGCCCGAACTAAGGAAGATAACTCGTTACCCGCTGACTTGCGGGTGCCGGGTTCGGTCTATTGCGATAACGCGGACTGCCTGGGCTTCTCCATCGCGAATGGGCCCGGAAGCAGCGCTTCGAGCAATCTGTCCACCGGGCGAATTGATGCTCCATGGGTTCAGAGTTATGGTTGGCAGGGTTTCCTGGGACAGGCTGCGTTCCTGGAGTTCGGCAAGAAGCCCTTTGCGAAGGGTGAGAACGGGGGCATTAGAGGTCACGTCGTGTACGCTTCAACGCGCCCATTTGACGACCCTGCATTGCTGCTTCAACTGAGCTGGGAGCCACTGGTCCCGAATGTCACGGTTAATCTTTACGAGGAAGGAACCGCTCCGGACGGGAGCACCTCGCTGAAACTGGTTGACACCAC
The DNA here is from genome assembly GCA_025928375.1 of Candidatus Sulfotelmatobacter sp. Classification (GTDB taxonomy): domain Bacteria; phylum Acidobacteriota; class Terriglobia; order Terriglobales; family Acidobacteriaceae; genus Sulfotelmatobacter. The sequence continues at coordinate 7,248 of JAICJP010000095.1, read as the reverse complement.
TCAGACCAGCAGTTGGGACGAATGGGCCCAAGGCCTGCGGTCCGACGGCAAACCCAACATGAACTGCCCGGGCCAGTCCACGTCCGATCCGTTCTATTTCACTCTTTTCGATCAGCCGGAACTCCTGAACCTGGGAACAGCGTTGCCGTATCACTCGCAATACAAGTGTTACGACGGGATGCACAACTGGAACCAGCTCCAGCCCGCTCCCTACAACGGTATGTACCAGTTCCCGAGTGTCACGGCGAGAAATCCTCAGACCGGAAAGCCCACTGGGACAAACTGCACGGTGTGCACGGCTGATAGCGCTGCCGCACCAACGGATTGGGACTACGGTCAACCGATGCTGCCACCAGGAAAGTACGTGGTGGAGATGATTGTTCCTCCCGGCTATGAGCTGGTGAAGGAAGAGGATAAGAACATTCTGATGGGCGACGCTTATGAAGCGCCTGTAACGCAGCAATTCGCCGGATTCGGCAACATCTTTATCATGCCGGATCAGGCTGCCGTCAACGCGTCTTATAACGCCAACAATCCGCTGATGCCGACAACGGACGAGGGCGCACAGCCGCGTCATGAAGGTGATACAGGAAGCGTCGAAGTCTTCTGGCCTTGCGTCGGTACCAAGCGCATTGTTCCAGACTACATGAGCCTGTTCCCGGGATCGGGGCAGAACGCTCCGTTTGCGGGTGCGACCCGGCCTCTTTGCGATCGCAAAGAAGTGACGCTGGAAGACCAGATGTCAGTGTTGGCGAAGTTCTATGTGTTTACTTCGACCCATGTCGCCGGTCATTACACCGGGATCATCACGGACGATTTCACCTCGGAATTCGACCCCTTCTCGCCCGCGTTCGGGGAGAAGTTTGAGCCACCTTACCTTCCCGTTTCGGTGAAGGATTGGGCTGGCAACGAAGTCTCCCGCGTGTACGCCGATCAGTGGGGAATCTTCAATGGCCTAACTTACTCAAGCTGGGGAGTGAACCCGCCCGATCCCAGCGGGTACGTGCCGCAGATGTTCGTGATGTGCATGAACGACCGGGGAACTGACGTGACGCCAGATCCGCTTTACCAGGACAGCTATAGTCAGTTCTGCTACGAGTGGCCGATGATGCCGGGAGAAACCGGCTATTTGGACACGCCCGTCATCCCCAACACCGCATTCGCGGAAGGTTACAACCATCCCGACTGCGACTACCCGGATGGCACTCCTGCGATCGCGAGCGTCACGAGCTCTGACATAGCTGGGCCGTGGGTCAGCGATAGTGGGACGGGTCACACGCTTACAATCGCCGCCATGGGCAACCAGGCTGTGAATAACTACGGTTATTCGGGCCCGGCGGCTTCCACGGCGCCTTTTAATCAGAAGACCATCATGCGCCACTATGGGTTTGGTAATACGAGGGGATCGGTGTCAGTCGGCGGGGTGAAGCTAACCGCCGCGCAGATTCTGAGCTGGGATGACACTCAAATCCGAGTTACCGTACCCGCAGGCGTGCCGCAATGCTCCATGCAACAGCAGGAGCAATATGTGCCGGACGGCACGAGTACGGCGCGCTGCGGTGAATTGGTTATCACGACAGCCGCTGGGAAAGAATCGATTGATACAGTGACGGTCACGGTTGGCGGCAAGACTCCCACCCTGTTGACTGCGGGCCAGACGATTCAGTCCGCGATCGACGCTGCTGCTCCGGGCGACATGATCATCGTCCCGCCGGGCACCTACAAAGAGCTGTTGCTTATGTGGAAGCCGGTTCGGCTGCAAGGTGTCGGCGCGGTGTCCACGGTTATCAATGGTGACACACAGCCGGCCGGAGTAATCGATCCCTGGCGGCATCAGGTAAGCTGCTTGTTTGGATTGGCGCTCAATGGACAACCCTATACGGGCAACGGTCCTAACGGGGGAAAAAATCCCTACGATCCGGCTGACGGCGGACTAAGTTGTCCGGGAAACGGCTGGAAGTATTTCAGCTCTACTCCTAACGTTCCACAGGTGGACCGGATCCCATTCGAAGGCATTCTTGGTTGGGACACGACGGTAAACGGCAACCTTGCGGAAATGCTGCAAGAGCCTACTCTGATGGGATCGTATGAAGGCGCTGGAATTACCGTCCTCGCTAAAGGAGTGCGAGTTCCGGCCGGCACCGATTGGTTCGGAGTTGGAGCCGAAGCCGCATATCCTGACGGCACCACTCTTCTTACAGCCAACGATTGCGGAAGGAACAGACCCGGTGATCGGAGGTACGTTGCCAATCCGTTCCCGAGCAATTTCCAGTGCAATCCGTCGCGGATTGATGGTTTCTTGATTACCAATAGCTCTCAGGGTGGCGGCGGCATTCTCGTACACGGCTGGGGACATAACATCGAGATTTCCAATAACCGAGTTCGCAACAACAGCGGAACCCTGTCGGGCGGAATAGAAATCGGCCAGGGTGAATTCGGCGATGGTTATTTCAAGGGTGACGCCACTACTCCGGCTCCTGGCTCCTGTGAGTCCGGTGGCCCGAACGGCACTCAACTGCCTTACTGCTTCAACACCCACACAAAAGTGCACCACAACATGGTGACCTTAAACTCTTCCACCGGTGATGAACTGTTTACGTCCACGCCGTCTGGAGGTGGCGGGGTCACTTTCTGCATCGGTTCCGACTACTACAAGTTGAATTACAACTGGATTTGCGGAAACATGAGCAGCGGTGACGGCGGAGGTATCGCTCATCTCGGATTCAGCTACAACGGCGACATCTCCAACAACTCAATTCTGTTCAACCAGAGTACCAACCCAACTGTTCCCACCAGCGGCGGTGGTCTCGTAGTCATGGGCCCCGCTCCTGACGGCCAAACCATTCAAAATGGTGTTGCCGTTGAATGCGGTTCTGTCACGGATGTGGATTGTGTGCCGGGGTTGAGCGATGGCTCGGGTCCCGGCCTGAATATCAATGCCAACGTGTTTCTTGGCAATGCGGCGGAAAGTGGTTCGGGCGGCGGGATTCGCTTCCAAGCCGTGAATGGCACGGAGGTGACGCGCTTCCCCACCAGTCCGCAAAATTGGTATTCGGTCAACGTAACTAACAACATCATCGTCAACAACGTGGCCGGCTGGGACGGTGGCGGAGTAGGTCTGCTTGACTCGCTGGCGGTGAACTTCACCAACAATACGGTGGTATCCAATGACACGACGGCGTCGGCGGGAACGCTCTTCAACGCTTACTTTGCCGGCTTGTCCAGTGACCAGTCTCCGCCGCCTGGTACGTGCGTCAACGGGGCCAATGGAGCCTGCACTGCTTCCGCTCCGCAACCCGCTGGGTTTTCGGCATCGCCGAACAGCCCGCAGCTGACCACGCTGCTGCCAAGCACAGTAAGGTGTCCCTCCGGCCATGCCAGTGGGACTCTCCTGAATGGGGACTGCCGGCGAGTCTCGTATCCGCTTCTTTCCAACAACATTTTCTGGCAAAACCGTGCCTTCCATCTCGAGGTTGGTGGCACCACGACTGGAGGTACGGACTACCAGCAATCTCTCGTAACGCTGCATCCCGCCTTGAACCAGCCGAGCACGCCGTCCACGGCAGCTAGCCTGAACGGCACGATCATCACCGGAGGCACCGGGGCTTGCGTTGCTGGGGCCACTTATTGGGATATCGGCGTTCGTGGCGACACAGGGCCGACGAACCACAGTTCCGGGTTCACACTCTCGCCGCAGTATTCAGTGTTGACCAACATCACTGGCTACCCTGCGCATAACATTGCGCCGAGCGCTCTGGGACTAGTCAGCCAGTACTGCAATGGTTCGCGGATGCCGCCGGAATTTGCCAGCGGCGGCTACCAGGTGCCTCCAGGCACAAACGAAGGAACGGTGCCGGTGCCGGTCTTCAGCCTCCTGCCGGGCGCAACGGTGGATGAGGGCAACAACTGGGTCAACATGAAGTGGGGCCCTCTGGCGATGACTAGCCCGATGTCTCCGAACGGCGAGTCGCTCGGCAACTATTCACCAGCGCTTGGCTCACCGGCGATTGACGCCATCCCTGTTGCACAGCCGCACCCGTCTACGGACTTCTTCGGAAATCCGCGGCCGAGTCCATCCAATCACACAGCCTTTGACGCGGGCGCGGTCGAGTTGCAGGGGCCTGCCGTTCCGGTGCCGACCCTGACCTCCATCAGTCCCAATACAGGTCAGCGCGGCGCAGTTGTCCCAGTGACGCTGAGCGGCACCAATCTGACAGGCACGTCGGCAATAACTGTGTCCGGGACGGGCATTAACGTAAGCAACATTACTGTGGTCAATTCCACAACGGTCACGGCGACCTTCACGATCTCTGGGACCGCGACTGTCTCGACCAGAACCGTCAGCGTAACGACGCCGGGTGGAACCAGCAACACAGTGAACTTCACGGTGAACGCAGGAACGCTGACCTTTACCTCCGCGACGAATGGGACGCTCGCGAGTTTCCTTGGTGTCCGGACGCTTACCTTTAACGTCCCGTCGTCACGCACTGCGGTGACGAGTGTTGTGACCATGACGAACACGGGTCCGGCGCCGCTGCAAATCACGGCCGAGACCATAACGGCGAACAGCGCACGCTTTAGCGTCACCGGAACCACGTGTTCGTTCACAACCCCGTTGGCTGCGGGCGCCGAGTGCACTGTCACGGTCAGATATGCCACGCCAGCGAGCCGGCCGTTGTTCCCGAACTTGGGAGCGTTGACCGTTAGCAACAATGGCACCACGTCCGGTCTTCTGGCGCTGTCTGGACAATAGTTAGTTAAGGAACTGAACCAGGTTTCGGGATTGGAGAACTTGCCGATTCCGCAACCTGGTGGTCCCGACGCTGTGATGCAAGGGTGAATTGATGAACAGGAACACTAAATCAAAGGGAACGCTGATGCTGTTTGCCATGGTCCTGGGATGGAGCACGAGCTATTCGGATGCTTCTGCACAGTCATCTCCGGGCAAACCGGAGGTTTCGTCTCCGGCAGGAGTGAAGTCTGCATACGCTGGACGTGCTCGGAGCTATGGCCGAAATCGGATGACCCCGAAGGCGCGCGAGTATTACACGCTCCGGTGGGGGGTCGATTCTCTGAACGTAAGGTCAGTGGAATCCGGCGAGATCATTCGTTTTACCTACCGCGTGCTTGATCCGGAAAAAGCCCAGCCTTTGAATGAGAAGAGGAATGAGCCCTCTTTGATCGATCCGAAGGCCGGGGTAAAACTCGTAATCCCTTCTCTGGAGAAAGTAGGTAAGCTGCGCCAGAGCAGCTCTCCGGAAGCAGGTAAGGTGTATTGGATGGCATTCTCGAACAAAGGGCGGGCGGTTAAGCGCGGGGACCGTGTGAATGTGTTGATTGGCAGTTTCCAAGCGAATGGGCTAACGGTGGAATGAGAATCTTACGATTGTGCAATCGCCGCGGTTGCAGAATTTTCGCGAAGCTAGCTCCCTTGCTGCCGCTATTGTTGCTGCCTGCAACCATTTCCGCGCAGGTGGCGGCGAGCGCCCGAGGGTCACAACCGGTAATCCGCAACCACAAGCGGCCGAGTCCTGATGAACGGGGCAAAGCATTAGCCAAGTACTTGGAACTTGACGAGACGCAGCAAATGGCACTTCAGAAGATACTGGAGCAACGACAACAAGAAGTGCAGCAGATGCGGTTCACTCCACTGCCCGCCGGGAGCGCGCAGGTTGACCGCTTCCGCGCCATTCAGGACAAGACCGCGAACCGCATTCGTGCCGTACTCAACCAGGAGCAAAGGAAGAAGTACGATCTTCTGGCAATTCGCAGATCAGCGCCCCCAGGCTCGAAGACGAGTGTGCAGGATTGGCTCAAAGCAGCCACTCCACGATAACGCCGTTCTGCCGCTGCGCGGCATCCATCATCCTCCCCGCTGCCTGCCTCGGTTATTCCGGGCCGATGGGAAATTTGTGGTCAGTACACGGAAGGAGCTAAGTGTGATGATTTCGGCAACCCGTTTCGCAGTGATCCTGGCAATGAGCCTGATTCCCGCTCTGGGTCGAGCCCAAGATTTTTCTGCTGATGTGGTGTATCTATCCGCGGCCGGCTCGGCTGCATTGCCCAGCGGTACTGACGGATCAAACCACAACCCGACCAAGCTCTACGTCAGCAACGGCAACATGCGGTTGGAGACGCACGGGCTTATCGGTACTATTCTCCTGGTCAATAGAGACGATGAGAGTGCATACGCTGTATTCCCGTCGAGGAAGGAGTATGAGCCCCTGGCTGGAGGTCTCTCGGAATATTTTCCAGTTAAAGATGTAGAGAACGCGTGTCCCGACTGGCAAAAGGCAGCAGGCCAGCAGATTTCGTGTGACAAAGTGGGTTACGAGGTAGTAGGCGGCCGTCAGACAGTGAAGTACAAAAACAAGAACGCCTCAGATTTTGCGACTTCTGCCGTTTGGATCGACTCAGTTCTTAAGTTTGTGATCAGGTGGGAAGGTGCCAACACCTGCGCCGAGCTGCGCAATGTTCAGGAAGGTCAACAAGCAGCGAATCTGTTTACGTTGCCATCGGGTTACAGTACTGTCCAACCTCGAAAATCGGCCAACAACAAGGGATTTTCGAAGTGATCATTTAGTGTCATTCGAGACCGTGCGAAATTTTGGAAGGACGCTGAGCAGACGGGCAACACTCCTGTCACTTGCCTTGCCTGCGGCTAGCTTCGCGTTCCGCGGTGATTCCAGTTCGGGGCCACTGCCATGCCCTACGAGTGGAAGGTCCTAGCCGTTCGTAATGGTCAAGAAATGGCAGCAAAGCGATCCCATTCTTTGACACAATTTGGCTTTGAGCAGTGAATGCGCGCAGCCTGAAGGGCGGCTGAGCCTTCGAGATCAGCGGATCATCCAGGTGTAAAGGGAAGGAAAGGCGGAACTTATCCGGAAGTAACGGGTAGGTACTCCAGCTTTCGGAACGAATGGTACGTTACGTGCCAATCTCCAAGGTAATTCCCCCCAAGAAGACCGAAATCAGCCTTAAGAATTAGGGAGAAATCAGATGTGGACTGAAATTACTTGTGGGATGGCCGCAGTTATCGGGGCCTGGAGCGCAGTTTCGCCGGCGGAAGCGGACGAAAGCGCGAATGTAGCGCAGAAGCATTTCGCACTCGATTTTCTATCAGAAGCGGAGAAGCACCTGGAGACAGGGCGACATCAGAGCGCGGCGATCCTGGTGGGGGATGCGCTCCAGGATGCTCTGCGGAAACTGTGCGCGACCAATTGCGTGAGTATCTCGGCCAAGGCGAGT
>JAICJP010000248.1 GCA_025928375.1 Candidatus Sulfotelmatobacter sp. | reverse complement strand
CAGGAAGCCCCAGAAAATTCCCAGCAAACTATTCGTATTCCACAGCGGAAAGGCAATGCTGAGACCCACATTCCGAATGGCGTAAATGGTCAGCGTGTTGGCCACCGCCCACATGCATCCCGCCAGAATCGCCCACACCACAAGGTGCGGCGCCTGACGGACGTCAGTGCGCACATGCGACGTCCCGCGAATCAGTGCGGGAACGCTCCAGCGCGCCAGAAAAACCCCACACACCATCACGAGCGACACCGTGACGGGCGATATGTCAGGATTCACCAGCTTGATGGGAGCTTCGGCGCCGCCCAGCCAGGCTCCAGCCGCAAAGCCGCAGAAAATCCCCAGCGCTTGCAAGCTGCGCAGGCGGCTGCTCTCGACTGGCGTCTGCACCACCGATAACTTTGGAGACTGCAGGCTTTCGTGGCGGGCGCTCAACGGAGTTTATCCAGGAGCACGAGGCCGCCCAGAAGAACACTGAGAGGAATCCAGAAATGCACGTCAGTGGCAATGGCGCGAATGAGACTACTGAAGCGCGAAGCAGGCATTGTAGCCTCGAAGTGGAATTTGAATCCGGACCATCTTAGGTAGGAAGCAAGGTGCGCGTCAACGGTTGGCGGGGATAGGAGGTGGAGAAGATCAGTCCGCAATTCGCCGACGCGGGCTGGCCACGCAATTACGTCATTTGCTCGATTGTCGCGCGAGCATGCCTTTTCTATAGTTCTCTTCGGCGGCGAGATCGCCGCTCAAATCACTACCACGAAGGAGATATTCATCCAATGTCCGTTGTCCATTCAGAGACAGCAAAGGATGCAGGAGCGTTGGTCGTGCGGTCCGGCCAGGGAAAGACGCTCCGTTGGGGGCCCACAGGTAAGATCCGCATTCTGGCGGGCGCCAGCTCTACTGATCGGTCTTTCAGCGTCGTCGAGTGTGTTGAACCGCCGGGCAGCGGGGCACCGCTGCACGTACACCATGCGGAGGCGGAAGCGTTCTATATTCTCGAAGGCGCAGTCGAATTGACCTGCGGTGCAGAGACGGTTACGACTCGCACGGGAGATTTTGTCTATACGCCGAAAGATGTGGCGCACAAGTTCACTGTGGTGGGCGACAAGCCTGCGCGCCTGCTGATGATGTTCTCGCGGCCCGGCTTCGAGATGTTCTTCGCTGAGGGCGGCTCCCCAATCGAGCAGCCACCCGCCGGACCGCCCGATCTGGCTGGCTTTCGTCGTCTAGTCGAAAAATACAAGATGGAGCTGCTAGACCCACCGGCGCACTGACGTTTCGAGTACAACGATATTCTGATGCTCGGTGAGCACATCCTCATGCATGTTCAGCGCTGCGCAATCGGCTACCGCGTCTGGGTCTCTCCGTTTGCACAAATGGTCCGAACTCCGGCTCCGTACCGGCCCGCAGCGCAGCCTCAATGATGCGGTCACTGGCCCGGACCAGGGCCGTGAGTTCGGCCCGCGAATGCACGTTCAGCTTCTCGTAAATGTTCACCAGGTGCGTGGAGACGGTCCGCCGGCTGATGCAAAGCCGGTCGGCGATCTCCCGGTTCGCAAACCCGTGGACAATGTAGCTGACTATTTCGCGCTCGCGGTCACATAGCCTTTCCTGGAGCACGGTTCTGAGCTGCCCGCTGGGAATGAGATGGGCAATTCGCGACCAATAGGACTCGTTCTCGCGCTCAACTAGCTGCCGGAGTTGTTCAGGTGAGAACTGATCGAGCAGGTCGATATCGTGGAATTTGCGCGCGTGTTCCACGGCCATGTCGATAAGCATCTCTTCGCTCTGAGCCGCGAATACCTCGCCGCACGGCGGACAGGTGAATCTAAGGGAGGGGGTGATTACTTCCTTCGTCATTCCAATGACTATGATACCGCCGGACAGAGTTGCCGGTCAGAACAAGGGGTTGCAGCCAACGCCATCTGATTCGACAGTAAGGGCATGTTCGTCCGCAGAATTCCTGAAACAGTTTGGGACAGAGCATTCTTCGGCGGCAGGACAGTCAGGGCGACCATCTCAAAACGGCCGGCGGGCGCTGCGATCCAGAGTCAGGCATTTGCTGCACGTGCAGTGAAACAGGGGGGAGGCGGGCAGGGCGAGGTGTCCGCAGTTAACACACATGTACCAGTCTCCGCCGCTTTGCGCCAACATGGACCTGAAAATGCCGTGCTCCACGCAATAGGGGCAGCGGACGAACTTCGACTTCTGAGCAGGTCCAAAATCCACTGCCCTTGCTGATACAGGGCAAGTCTGTGGCGGGCAAGCGCCAAAATACGCGAAGACTCTGACCCTTCATTCGCACAAGGAGCGGGGAGCCTTGCCCCGAGCCTCATTTGCTGTTCTGAATTCCGCGATCTAGAACAGGTTCCAGAGGAACTGGTTGTATACCTCGTGGTGGAACTGCACTTCCTGCGCCTTGACGAAAGTGCCCAGAGCGCGCGGGCAGCGGTCAGCCGAGGCCTGCTTTAAATCGGCATAGCGCCCCTTCACATCGTCGCCGAATATGGTCGTGGTCCATTCCGCCTTGCGGAAGTTCGCCATCGCATCGTAGATGTTGTCCGGCAGATAGCGTTCGGCTTGGCGCAAATTCTTGATCTTCGACGTCTCGCCGTCTAAGCCGGTCTTGAAGATGGAGTACATGACCATATAGGGATTGGCGTCTGGCGCGACCGAGCGAACTTCTACCCGCATGCTCTTTTCGTTGCCGATCGGAATGCGAATCATAGAGCCGCGATCGACCGCGGAAGCCTTGATCTGGTTGGGCGCTTCAAAGTGCGGATCGAGGCGCCGGTACGCATTCACACTGGGATTCAGCAGCAGGCAGACGTCGTTGCCGTGGGTCAGGATGCGATCCACGAATGCCCATCCCATCTTGCTGAGCTTCTCCTCGCCCTTCGGGTCCCAGAACAGATTCTTCCCGTTCTCGCTGATGGAGACGTTGGTATGCATTCCGCTGCCATTCACGCCCACCACCGGCTTGGGCAGGAACGAAGCGGTCAATCCCATGTTGGTCGCGACCTGGCGGCAGATCAGCTTGTAAAGCTGGATCTGATCGGCCGCCGCTACTACTTCGCCATACCCGTAATTGATTTCGAACTGTGAGGGCGCAACTTCGGGGTGATCTTTCTCGTTCTGGAAGCCCATCGAGCGCTGCACTTCCGCCGTGGTATCGATAAAAGTTCGCAGAGGATCCCCGGGCAACGAATGATAGTACCCGCCTGTGTTGACGTATTCGAACTTCAGGCTTTCGTGATAATGGCGCTCCGCATCGGAGCCCTTGAAGAGAAATCCTTCAATCTCGTTGGCGGCATTCAGCGTGTACCCCTTCTTCTTGTGCAGTTCTTCAGCGTAGTTTTTCAGCACGCCGCGAATGTCGCCGGAATAGGAGGTGCCTCCCTTGTCGATGACCTCGCCGAAGACCAGCACCTTGCCCGAGCCAAACACGTCGGCGGGCGCCCAATAAAAAGCAGACCAGTCGATACCCAGGCGCAGATCGCTCTCCCGCTGCGCCGTGAAGCCGCGAATGGACGAGCCATCGAACGTCAGGTTGTCCCAGCTCTTCAGCAGGAACTTCTTGTCGTAATCGAGCATGTGCAGCCGGCCCTCGAGGTCGCTGAAGAGCACGGTCACAGCCTTGATGCGCTTCTCGTCGGTGAGATATTTGAGACGGTCTTCCTGAACCTTGTGCGCCGCGGCGCGGTTCCTGCGCTGCTCCTTTGCCTTGAGGTTGAGTTCTTCCAGTTCGTCGTAGGTCAGTGCCAGGAAATTGCGCAGTTCGTTCGACATGGGTGTGGTTCAGTCTCCTTCGCCATAGGGCATGAGTTTAAGCACAACGTGTACGGGTACGGGAAGTTGAAATGGCTGGTTTCAACAGCGCTTTTGGAAGTCGGAAGCATAGCGCGTAGCGAACACATCAGCCAATCGAAAATGCTGATGCGCGGCATAAAAGGGATTTATTTGGAAGGGCTATTGCAGTTCCACCGACATCACACTGGTCTCGCCCGAATCATTCTGCCTGTAGTTCACCGCAACCTTCTGGTTGCTCCATGAACACGAGAAGTGATCCGCTCCCATGAGGATTACGTGAGTCGTGTCGGCAACCTTCAAGGTCAGTGTCTTCGATCCAGAAGTCACGGTTAGCTGTGCCGCGGGTTCAGGGGAGCAATCGACGCGCCTGAGAATCCCATGAATGAAGATTGGCGCGCCCCATTTTGTCGGCTCAGATTTTGCAAAACTTGTGTTTGTGGGGTCTGAGAACAAGCTTGTGTAGGGGCGTACGCCTCGTCCGCCCCGCTCGTGAAGCGAGCAGTGCAACAGCTAAGACCCGCTGCCAACCTTCAACCCCATTGCGCGTTCTGCGCGCAACCCCGGACTAGGCGTTCGGGGCTACACCTGAATCAGAGACTGGGAGCGACGAGCGTGCGAGACATCCACTCGTGCATGGGATGCAGATGCCCGCAATCCAGGCACCGCGTAGCAGGGAACTGGGTCCGGCAACTGGGACATACTGCCCCGGTCTGAAAAGTATCGAACGCCTGTCCGCAGTTGGAGCACTTCCAATACTCACCGACCGGCGGCGCCGTGTTGCAGCTGGGACACTGAAAGCCGTCACGCCGCGGAAGCTTGGCCATCTTCAAGAGGTCTTGCGCGTGCTTCAGTCCGCCCCAGCAAATCATCAACATGTAGAGAGCTAGAATTCCCAACCAAGGCTGATGCTTATAGATTGCTAGTCCGATGAATCCCACGATGCCTAGGAGTCCGAACATCGTAGCGACCATTAAGCTCCGAGCTCGCCCAAGTACGAACCAGAGGAGCGAGCGCAGGATCTGTCCTCCATCCAGGGGGTAGATTGGCAAAATGTTGAATATGAAAAGACTCTGATTCCACCACCTGATCATGTAGAGCAGCTCTGCTAGGTCCTTCGAACCCTTATGCACCGTTTGAAAAAACAACGCTGAAAGGATGGGCATGAGCGCGACGTTGACCAGAGGTCCCGCCGCGATACTCCAAAGGGTTGCCCCCGGACGCTGCGGCGGATCGACATAAGCCACTCCGCCAAGAGGCCAGAGCACGATCCGATCGGCCTTTCCCCCAACTTGTCGGCAAGCCAGGGCATGTCCGAACTCATGCATCAGGACGATCAGGAAGAGCGCAAGATATTCGAAGACATTCCAGGTGATGGAAGAGTAGCGTCCGGCGCGGCTTTGAATCTCGTAAACCGCAACCAGGAACCACCACCAATGCAGAAACACGTCGACCCCGAAGAGTCGAAACAGGTGGATTGAGCCTTTGCCTGTCGGCATGGAACACTAGTTTACTTGAGTCCGCACGCGCCCGCGTGATTACCAACGAACGTGTCTGCAGTGGGCAGAGAATTCAGGTGGGCAAGCGCAGCTCGCCGTCATCTCGCCACCGGCACAACCCACGTAAGGCGGACCCATTAGTCCGCCCCGCGAAGCGAAGCGGTTGGGGCACGCCACTGTCTGACCAGAAACCCAGCCCGACCAATGGGTCCGGCTCTACGTGATTGCGGGTGGGCTCGGGCTTTACTCTACTGCCGGTGGGCAGACGCGCCCGCGGCGAGTTCGCGGAGCGTGCTGAGGAAACCCGCGGCGGTTTTGGGATCGTCCAGCGCGTCCAAAGCGATGGTTGCTGAGAACTGCGGAGACTCCGGCCGGAAACGCACCTGCAGCACGTCCTGCTGCCGGACGGTCATGAGCGTATTCAGTTCCGGGGTGGAGTCCTGTTTCCAATGCGTGCGGGTAGTGAGGATGATGGGGCCAGGTTCGTAGATGTCCCATTCACGCTCGTCTCGTTGCCGGGCATCGACGCCGCGGCTGTGGGCGCACCAGCGATGCCGCACCACTTCGAGGTGAAAGTTGGGAGAGCCTCCCAGGTCAGCCTCGAAGGTCAGCGTCTCTTTTTGCTTATGAATGCGGCTCAATAGCCACTGGATGGGCAGCGGCCGCGGCCGGAATTTCATGGTCACGTGCGCATTTTCGAAGTTGCGGGAAGGGAAATGTAAACGCGCGTGCAGCCGCGAACTATTCAGCCAGCGAAAATCCAGGATTCGTCCTTTGCCCGCGCAGGCCGATTGCACCCAGCGCAGCGCTTCCGCGCCTCGGCGGCGGTTGTAGGCGGCGAACAGCAGGTACCAGATCCCCAGTGCCGCGACAGCGCAAATCACGTCAATGATTAGAAGGCGACCCACGGCGTCCTTCGCTTTCGCTGTTTCTCTGATGCTGATGGTACGTCTGAGGTTGCGACATGAGCAAGGGGCCAAATTTCTCCTGTTGAAATTCTTCGCGTTCCGCCGAGGCGGCTTGTGGAAATACGGAACTCCGGCGGGATCCCGCACTCACCAGTCACACCGTTTCGATCTGCTGTGGGTACAATGTCGCCAGCGTGATCCGCGACTTCGAGCCCGACGATTTCGAAACCTTATGGCGCATGGACCAGACCTGTTTTCCGGCAGGGATCGCCTATTCCAAGCAGGAACTGAAGGCCTACATTCGTCATCGCGGGGCGTT
>JAICJP010000039.1 GCA_025928375.1 Candidatus Sulfotelmatobacter sp. | reverse complement strand
GAAACGATCAGGCATTTCGGGTAGGGTTTGAGCGGGGGATTCGTGTAGGGACGCCTCGTCCCGCCCCGCGAGCACCGCTAGCGTGAGGAGGCGGAATACTTCTTGAGTGGCTAAAGAAGTGGCTTGCAATTGCGCGCTTCGCGCGCAACCCCGGACGAGGCGTCCGGCGCTACACAACCGCTCCTTGCCGCCTGCACCAGCGCTGTGAAAAACTAGTTCATCACAATTTATGGCGCGGACATTATTTGAGAAGATCTGGGATGCGCACCTGGTGGCGCAGCCCGCCGGACGCTCTTCGATTCTTTACATCGATTTGCATCTGGTGCATGAGGTGACGTCGCCGCAGGCCTTTGACGGATTGCGGGTTGCGGGACGGCGTGTGCGGCAGCCTTTGCGCACCGTGGCCACTGTGGATCACAACATTCCTACCGAGCCGCGCGGGACTCCTATTACCGATCTGATTGCGGCGAAGCAGATTTCCGCGCTGCAGGCCAACTGCAAGGAATTCGGTATCCGGCTGTTCGATATGGACTCCGCGGAGCAAGGGATCGTGCATGTGATCGGTCCGGAGCTGGGGCTGACACAGCCGGGCATGACGATTGTCTGCGGCGACAGCCATACCAGCACTCACGGCGCTTTTGGCAGCCTGGCATTTGGGATTGGCACTTCGGAAGTCGAGCATGTGTTGGCAACGCAGTGCCTGGCGCAGCAGAAGCCGAAGACCATGCAGATCGACGTGCGCGGACAACTTCCTGATGGAGTTGGCGCGAAAGATTTGGCGCTGGGGATTATCGGGCAGATTGGAACCGATGGCGCGACCGGACACGTCATCGAGTACGCCGGATCGGCAGTACGCGCGCTTTCGATGGAAGGGCGGATGACGCTGTGCAACATGAGCATCGAGGCCGGAGCGCGTGCGGGCATGATCGCGCCGGATGAAACGACAATCGCCTATGTGAAGGGACGCCGGTTTGCCCCGACTGGCGCGGAGTGGGAGAAGGCGGTTGCGTACTGGCGGAGCTTGCCGTGCGATTCGGATTCCAAGTTCGACAAAGTCATCCACATCGATGCGGCCCAGCTGTGTCCCTTCGTGACCTGGGGGACAAACCCCGGAATGGTTGCGCCCGTCACGGGGCGCGTGCCGGAAGTAAAGGGATTGGAAGAAAGCGATCGCCGCGCTGCGGAGTTGGCCTTGCAGTATATGGCGCTGGAGCCGGGCAAGCGAATTGAGGACATCACCGTGGATCGCGTGTTCATCGGCTCGTGCACGAATTCTCGGCTGGAGGATCTGCGGGCTGCGGCGCGGGTGGCGAAAGGACATCGCGTGAGTTCGAAAGTGCGGGCGATGGTCGTTCCGGGATCGCAGGCAGTGAAGCGCGCGGCGGAGCAGGAAGGATTGCACCGGGTTTTCCAGGAAGCGGGATTTGAGTGGCGGGAGTCAGGATGCTCGATGTGCCTGGGAATGAATCCGGACATTCTGCAACCGGGAGAGCGCTGTGCCTCGACCAGCAATCGCAATTTCGAAGGACGGCAAGGTCGCGGGGGTAGGACGCACCTGGTAAGCCCCATGATGGCAGCAGCGGCGGCCATTGCGGGGCATTTCACGGATATCCGGAACTGGAAATTTGAGTGATATGCCTTTCAGGAGCGAGCATTGCGGGAACGCTCGCCAAAAACGCCTAGATCAATCAATGAGATAAGTGATGAAACCTTTTACTGTGCATCGCGGGCGCGTGGCGCCGTTGGATCGGGTGAACGTCGATACCGACCAGATTATTCCCAAGCAGTTTTTGAAGCGGATCGAGAAGACCGGCTTTGGGCAATTTCTGTTTTACGACTGGCGGTTCGGAGCGGATGGGAAGAAGAACGGGGACTTTGTTTTGCATGAGCCGCGCTACGAAGGCGCGACCATTCTCGTTGCCGGCAAGAACTTTGGCTGCGGATCGTCGCGCGAACATGCGGTGTGGGCGCTGGCGGATTTTGGATTTCGGGCGGTGATTTCGTCGTCGTTCGCCGACATCTTCGCGAATAACAGCACTAAGAACGGATTTCTGGCGGTGCGGTTGAGCGATGACGAAGTCTCGATGTTAATGAAGCGGGCGGAGGAGATCGATCAGTATCAGGTTACGATCGATCTGGAGAAGCAAGAGGTGCGCGACGAGCAGGGTTTTCGGGCGCAGTTTGCGATGGACGAGTTCGTGCGGCATTGCTTGCTAAACGGGCTGGATGATATTGGGCTAACACTGCAGCACGAGAAAGACATCGCAGCCTATGAGGCGCAGCATCCTGCGCCGGCGGCGCTGGCCGTGGAGAGCGACGCGAGGAACTGAAGGATGGCTGCGCTGATGCAACGCTATGGCCGCACACGGTTCGGGGGCAATGAGAGATGATCCCTCGGCGAGCATGTGGAAACTACAAGCCATCTTGGCGGGTCTGAGTGGCATTTTGTCTGTGCTCGTCCGTTTCTCGAGCGCAGGAACTAACGCCGTGCCAGATTGACGCCATGCAGGGTCCGCACGCAACAGCGGTCGTATATCGATACCGTGCCTTTGTGGGCAGCGGACGGCGAGCCAGTATCTACGTAGATGATCAGAAGGTTTGCAGCTTATACAGCGGAAAGTACATCGTCATTCACATCACACCGGGCGAGCACAAGTTGCGTGGATCTGATCCGAAGCACGGCGTGATGCAGCAGGTGTTTAAGGAGGGTTTCGGTTACTATTTTCGCGTGATGGTCCAGCCAACATCTGCCTTCCAGATGAAGAATTTTTGGGTGATGATTCCAGTGCCGCCCGCAACGCACAGTCTGAGTTGAAAGCGCTCACGGCGCAACCGTGAGAGGAGAAGCCCCTGCCGAATGTTGCAGCTCCTATGGAGCTGGGAGCGCCGGAAATCGCGAAGTAGCGATACGATCCCGCATTCCTCGACCAACCCTCTTATGCTCATTGCGAAGCACCAGTCACGATAGGTCAAAGCGAGTAAAAGTATGTAAAACTCAAGGACTTGGCCTTGACCCGCCTTGGTCTGGAGGTTGATCCTACTGAGGGCGGTTCTGCCACAGCAACTGCACGTGTGGTTCCGG
The DNA here is from genome assembly GCA_025928375.1 of Candidatus Sulfotelmatobacter sp. Lineage (GTDB taxonomy): Bacteria > Acidobacteriota > Terriglobia > Terriglobales > Acidobacteriaceae > Sulfotelmatobacter. The sequence continues at coordinate 17,051 of JAICJP010000039.1, read as the reverse complement.
CCTGGCCTATTTCGCGGGAGATCTCCGGGACGAGAATAATCCTGCCTGCCAACCAGGGTTGCCGCAAACCGAGCCTGCAATTTTACGTCTAATAGTGAAATCTCTGCCGAGCTCGGGTCAAGCGCCGGCAAACGGACTAATCGTGAATATGAGCGAGTGTTATGCAATACAAAGTTGGGCGGAAGGGCGTGTCCGGCTGGCAGTCGTTTGCACCCTGGCGGCAGTTTGCGCGTTGTTCATTAGCTGCAGCGGCGGCGATTCCAAACCCCAGAAGGCGCAGGCGGCTGCGGGGCCGCGCGCGGTTTCGGTAGCCGTGGCTCCGGTAGTCAAGCAGGATGTTCCCGTGTATCTGAGCGGGCTGGGAACGGTCACGGCCTTCAATACGGCAAACATCAAGAGCCGGGTGGATGGCCAGATCATGAAGGTGAACGCCCGCGAAGGCCAGCAAGTGCATGAGGGCGACCTGCTGATTGAAATTGATTCGCGCCCCTATCACGTACAACTGGAGCAGATGCAGGCACAGTTATTCAAAGACCAAGCGACACTGCGGGATGCCAAGCTGAACCTGGAACGCTACATCTCGCTGATTCCTTCCGGCAGCATTGCCCAACAGCAAGTGGATACGCAGAAGTCACTGGTGGACCAACTCGAAGGGACGGTTCGAAATGATCAGGCGCAGATCAATAGCGCGAAACTGAACATCACGTACTGCCATATCACCGCACCGTTCAACGGACGGGTGGGATTGCGGCAGGTGGATGCGGGGAATATCGTGCACGCGTCGGACGCGAACCCGATGCTGATTCTGACCCAGTTGCAGCCGATCGCGGTCATCTTCACGCTTCCCGAAGACGTGCTGCCCAGAGTTGCGGGCCAGATGAGGCACGGCACTTTAGAAGTGGATGCTTTTAGCCGGGATGATCAGACGAAGCTGGCAAGCGGCAAATTGCTGACCATCGACAACCAGATCGATCCCACCACCGGCACGGCGAAACTCAAGGCGGTTTTCAGCAACCAAGACAACAAGCTATGGCCGAATCAGTTTGTGAATACCGATCTTCTGGTGGAAATGCGGAAGAACAGTATCGTCGTGCCGACGGCGGCAATTTTGCGCGGGCCGCAGGGGACCTACGTGTACTCGGTGAATCCTGACAAAACGGTCGAGGATAAGGCGGTCACGGTAGCGCTCACGCAGGGCGACACGACGGTGGTCTCCAGCGGAATAAATTCCGGGGAAACGGTGGTCACCGACGGGCAGGACAAATTGCAGCGGGGCAGCCGGATTGAGCCGCGCGCGGGTGCTCCAACGCACGGCACACGTACAGGCCCGGTCACCGGGGCGGTGAGCCGTCCGGGGCAGGAGCGGCATGGGCGCGTCGCTTCCCAGGATAAGGGAGCGATCACAGGGAATCCGGGTTCATGAGTCCTTCACGGTTATTCATTCTCCGGCCGGTAGCCACGACGTTGCTGATGGCCGGAGTCTTGCTGGTGGGCTGGGTTGCATTTATGCAGCTGCCGGTGTCAGCCCTGCCCGAAGTTGATTACCCGACAATCCAAGTTGTGACGTTTTATCCGGGAGCCGATCCGGAGGTGATGGCCTCATCGGTTACTTCGCCATTGGAGCGGCAGTTCGGGCAGGTGCCCGGATTAAGCCAGATGACATCGACCAGTTCTTATGGCAGCTCGATCATCACGCTGCAGTTCGGGCTCGATGAGAACATCGATGTGGAAGAGCAGCAGGTACAGGCCTCCATCAACTCTGCGTCGACTTACCTGCCACAAGATCTGCCGAATCCTCCGATCTACAACAAGGTGAACCCGGCGGACGCGCCGATTCTGACGCTGGCACTCAGTTCGGACTCGCTGCCGCTGCCCCAGGTCGAGGATATTGCCGACACTACGCTGGCGCAGAAGATTGCCCAACTGCCGGGAGTGGGATTGGTCTCGATCAGCGGCGGGCAGAAGCCGGCGGTGCGCATCCAGGCCAATCCGACAGCGCTGGCCTCTTATGGACTGAGTCTGGAGGACCTGCGGGCCGCGCTGGTGCAGGCCAATGTCGATCAGGCCAAGGGCGTGATCGATGGGCAACGGCAGTCGTACACGATTGGGGCCAACGATCAGCTGTTCTCCAGCGAGCAATACAAACCGATTGTGATCGCGTATCGCAACGGCGCTCCAATACGCTTGAGCGATGTGGCCAATGTGATCGACGGCACGGAGAACGATCAGCTGGCGGCGTGGATGAACCTGACTCCCGCCGTGATCATGAACATACAGCGGCAGCCGGGAGCCAACATCATCAGCGTGGTGGACCGGATCAAGAAGCTGCTGCCGCAACTGCAGGCTTCACTGCCGAGCGCGGTCAAGGTGCAGATCCTGACCGACCGCACGACCACCATCCGAGCTTCGGTGAAGGATGTGGAGTTCGAGTTGATGCTCTCCATCGCGCTGGTCGTGATGGTGGTGTTTTTGTTCCTGCGGAACTTTTCGGCCACGACCATTCCGAGTGTGGCGGTCCCGTTGTCGCTGATCGGAACCTTCGGCGTGATGTACCTGTTGGGGTACAGCTTGAACAATCTCACGCTGATGGCGCTGACGATTTCCACCGGTTTCGTGGTGGACGACGCCATCGTGATGATCGAGAACATCGACCGATTCCTGGAAGCCGGAGATTCGCCGCTGGATGCGGCGTTGAAGGGCTCGGAGCAGATCGGATTCACCATCATTTCGCTGACGGTCTCGCTGATTGCTGTGCTGATCCCGCTGCTCTTCATGGGAGATATCGTTGGGCGGCTGTTCCGAGAATTTGCGACCACGCTGGCGGTGACCATCCTGGTATCGGCGGCGGTGTCATTGAGCCTGACGCCGATGATGTCGGCCAAGCTGCTGAAGCACCGAAAGAAGGGCGAGCAAGGACGCTTTTACGAGGTCACGGAGGATTACTACAACCGGGTCATCGCGTTCTACGGCCGGACGGTGAAATGGGTGCTGAAGCATCAGACGGCGACGCTGCTGGTCACCGCAGGCACTCTTGTCCTGACATTGTTTCTGTATGTGATCGTGCCCAAGGGGTTCTTCCCGGTACAGGATACGGGCGTGATCCTGGGCATCTCGGAAGCTCCGGACTACGTTTCGTTCGAATCGATGGCGCAGCGGCAGCAGGCATTGGCGAAAGTCATCCTGCAAGATCCGGCGGTGGATAGCCTTTCGTCGTTCATCGGAGTGGATGGGACGAATGTCACGCCGAATGAAGGACGCATCCAGATCAACTTGAAGCCCCGCGATCAGCGAAAAGAGGATGCCTCGGCGATTATCCGGCGATTGCAGCCGCAACTCGCGAAGGTGGAAGGCATCCTGTTGTACATGCAGCCGGTGCAGGACTTGACCGTGGAAGATCGCGTGAGCCGCACGCAATTTCAGTATTCGATTGAGGACGCGGACGCGAATGAACTGGCGCAATGGACTCCGAAGCTGGTGGCCAAGCTGCAAACGTTGCCGGAATTGCGCGACGTAGCCAGCGACCAGCTCACGGGAGGGCTCCGGACCAACATCACCATCGACCGGGATACGGCTTCGCGGTTAGGAATTTTTCCCCAAGCAATCGACAACACGTTGTACGACGCTTTTGGACAGCGCCAGGTTTCGACGATCTTCACGCAGTTGAACCAGTATCACGTGGTGCTGGAAGTGCTGCCGAATTTTGCGGTGTCGCCGGAGAACTTGAGAGACATCTACATTCGTCCGAGCGCAGTGACGCAAAATACCGGGGCTCCCAGCGCGAATGGCGCATCGGTCAGCACCAGTGGAGCACCGGTTCCGATCAGCGCCTTCACGCGCATGCACAATACGAGCGCCTCGCTGGCGGTGAATCACCAGGGACAATTTCCGGTGGTGACGCTCTCGTTCAACCTGGCCCCGGGCGCGTCGCTGGGACAGGCGACGCAGGCAATTCAGCAGGCGGAAAAAGAGATTCAGCTGCCGGCCAGCATTCACCCGTCATTTCAAGGTACGGCGGCAGCCTTTCAGAACTCGCTGGCTTCGGAGCCGTATCTAATCCTGGCAGCGGTGATCACGGTGTATATCGTGCTAGGCGTGTTGTACGAGAGCTACATCCATCCCATTACGATTCTTTCGACGTTGCCGTCCGCGGGCGTGGGAGCGATTCTCGCGCTGATGATCACGGGGAATGACCTGACTGTGGTGGCGCTGATTGGGATCATTCTGCTGATCGGAATTGTGAAGAAGAATGCCATCATGATGATCGACTTCGCGCTGGAGGCGGAGCGCGAGGAGCACAAGGCGCCCGAGGAAGCAATTTACCAGGCGTGCCTGTTGCGCTTCCGGCCGATCATGATGACAACGATGGCGGCCTTGCTGGGCGGATTACCCCTCGCCCTGGGCAGCGGCACGGGTGCAGAGCTGCGGCGGCCCCTGGGCATCACCATAGTGGGCGGCCTGTTGCTGAGCCAACTGCTCACGCTGTACACAACGCCGGTGGTTTATCTGTGGTTCGATCGTCTGGCGCAAAGATTTGCGCGCTACCGGATCGGCAATCCCATTCCACATGAGGGCATGGCGGATTAGGCGATGAGTATTTCGGCTCCATTTATACGTCGCCCGATCGGCACGTCGCTGCTAGCGACAGCGCTGTTGCTCTCAGGAATACTGGCGTTCTTCTTTTTGCCAGTGGCATCGCTGCCGCGAGTGGACTTCCCTGTAATCGGAGTTGGAGCCAGCTTGCCGGGGGCTGATCCGCAGACCATGGCGTCGGCCGTGGCAACGCCCTTGGAGCGGCAGTTCGGGCGCATTTCCGGCGTGAACCAGATGACATCGTCGAGCCAATTGGGCTCGACGGGCATTACGTTGCAGTTCGACCTGAACCGCAATATCGATGCGGCGGCGCGGGATGTGCAAGCTTCCATCAACGCAGCTCGCAGCCAGCTTCCCGCAAACCTGCCCAGCAATCCGAGCTATCGCAAGGCGAATCCGGCGGACGCCCCCATTTTCATCATCGCGCTGACCTCAGACACCATGACAGTGCCGCAGATGTACGACGCAGCGGACTCGGTTCTGGCCCAGAAGGTGGCGCAGGTCCAGGGAGTGGGGCAAGTATTCGTCTGGGGATCGTCGCAGCCGGCGGTGCGCGTCGAAGTCAATCCTACTTTGCTGAACAAGCTGGGAATCGGGCTGGACACGGTGCGCACGGCCCTGAATGCGGCAAATGCCAATCGCGCCAAAGGTGAAATCTCCGGGCCCGAGAGGGATTACACGATCGATACCACGGATCAACTGTTCACGGCCGATGAATACCGCCCGCTCATCGTCGCCTACCACGATGGCGCCGCAGTTCGCTTGCAAGATGTAGGGGAGGTCATCGACGCGACTGCCGACCGGCGACACCTCGGTCTGGCGGATGGCAAGCCCGGCATTCTCGTCGTCGTATTCCGGCAACCCGGCGCCAACATCATCGACACCGTGGATCGAATCCGCGAGCAAATGCCGTATCTGCAATCCTCGGTTTCTCCCGCAATCAAGTTTACAGTGGCGATGGATCGCACGGTCACGGTACGGGCGTCGGTGAAAGAAATCGAGACGACGCTGATCATCTCAGTGATCCTGGTCATCCTGGTGGTATTCGCGTTCCTGCGCACCGTGCGGGCGACAATCATTCCCAGCATCGCAGTGCCGCTGTCGCTGGTGGGAACGTGCGGCGGGATGTACCTGCTGGGGTACAGCCTGGATAACTTGTCGCTGATGGCGCTGGCCATCTCGACGGGATTTGTGGTGGACGATGCCATCGTGGTGCTGGAAAACATCATGCGGCACGTGGAGCACGGGGTCTCAGTGGTGAAGGCGGCGTTCCAGGGCGCGGCCGAGATCGGCTTTACGGTTTTGTCGATGAGCGTATCGCTGGTGGCCGTGTTCATCCCGTTGCTGATGATGGGTGGGATCGTGGGCCGATTGTTTCGTGAGTTTGCGGTCACGCTCAGCATGGCGATCGGGATTTCGCTGGTCATCTCACTCACAACCACGCCGACCATGTGCGCGAAGTTCTTGCGACCCGCGAAGAGCGAGAAACACAATCGCTTCTACCGCGCGAGCGAGTGGGTTTTCGAACGGCTGCTGGCCACGTATACCCGCGCGCTGAAGTGGGTACTGGCGTACCAGCCGGTCACGCTGACGGTCACCATCCTGGTAGCGTGTCTCAGCGTGTATCTCTACATCATTGTCCCCAAGGGCTTCTTTCCGCAGCAGGACACGGGACGCATCATGGGCGGGGTGATGGGTTCGCAGGACATTTCCTTCCAGTCGATGAGCCAGAAGATGCGGCAATATCTCGCCATCGTGATGAAGGACCCCGCGGTGGAATCGGTGGTGGGATTTGCGGGCGGCAACACAGCGCAGAACCAGGGACGCTTCTTCATGATGCTAAAGCCGCTGCAGAAGCGTGGCCCGTGCGAAAAGCAACATTTCTGGCAAAGCTGCCATTACGTTACCGCGGACGACGTCATCAACCGGCTGCGCGGGAAATTGGCGGTTGTGCCGGGCGCGACACTGATTCTGCAGTCCGCGCAAGATTTGACGATTGGCGGACGCCACGGCAATGCCGAGTATCAATACACTTTGCAGAGTGCGAATTTGGACGACTTGAACAACTGGGCCCCGCGCCTGCTGGCCAAATTACGGACGCTGCCCGAGTTGCGCGACCAGAATTCCGATCAGCAAGATAAGGGGCTCCAGGCGAAGCTGGTGATTGATCGCGATACTGCGAGCCGGTTGGGAATCACTCCCCAGAGCCTGGACAATGCCCTCTACGATGCCTTTGGACAGCGGCAAGTGTCGACCATGTACCGGCCCCTGAACCAGTATCACGTGGTGATGGAAGTGGCGCCGGAATTCCAGCAGACCCCGGAAGCGCTACAGAATATTTATTTGAAATCTTCCAATGGGACGCCCATTCCTCTGGCCGCATTCACCCATTACGAACCCTCGAATACACCGCTGGCAGTCAACCATCAGGGGCAAGTTCCATCGGTGACGATCTCGTTCAATCTGGCGCCGGGAGTTTCCCTGGGGCAGGCGACGCAGGCGATTGAGAATGCGGAACGCAGCATCGGTTTTCCTCCGACGGTTTCGGCCAGTTTCCAAGGCACGGCTGCAGCGTTCAAGGATTCTCTCTCCAGCGAACCGATCCTGATCATTACGGCTCTCATTACGGTGTACATCGTGCTCGGGATGCTCTACGAGAGCTACATCCACCCCATCACCATCTTGTCGACCTTGCCGTCCGCGGGCGTGGGGGCGCTGCTGGCGCTGCTGCTGACGCACAATGAACTGAACGTGATCGGCACAATCGGCATCATTCTGCTTATCGGGTTGGTAAAGAAAAATGCCATCATGATGATCGACGTCGCGCTTGACGTGGAACGGAACCAGGGCAAGAAACCGGTGGAAGCGATTTATGAAGCCTGCATCCTGCGGTTCCGTCCCATCATGATGACGACCATGGCGGCGCTGCTGGGTGGATTGCCGCTGGCGCTCGGAACCGGCACGGGATCGGAATTGCAACGGCCGCTGGGCATCACCATCGTGGGCGGACTGATCGTGAGCCAGATGCTGACTTTGTTTACGACACCGGTGGTTTATGTCTATCTGGACCGGCTGCGATTGTTCCTGCGCGGTGGTGCGGATGAAGCGCTGCCGGAAACTTCCGCGCCAGGGACTCCGCCACCTCATCCGGCGCATTAATTGCAGGCAAGGCCGCGGTCCTGCCGGTACAACCTGATCAAGGAAGAGCCGCATCGCAGCTAGCAGCCATGTAGCTGCGCAAAAGAGCGCTTGTCCCGTATCATAGAGGTCACGTGTAACGCTGCCCGAGAGTAGCCGATCTCAGAAAAACGTGGGGGCAGACCAGCGTTCCGAGTAGGTTTCGACCAATCTCAAGAGGAGTTACGGATGCGAAAGAAAGCAGCGGCCGCGTTGCTGATGTGCGCAAGCATGGCCATGTGGGCGGGATGTGGAAAGACGAGCAACCGGTTCTTGTACGCAGCGACCCCGGCGGCGAATCAAATTGTGATTTTCCGGGAAGATCCGAATGCGGGTGTATTGACGCAGCTGGCGGGGAGTCCGATAACGGCCGGGCTGGGAGTGCAATCGCTGGTGCTTCATCCCTCGAAGAAATTCCTCTACGCGGCCAACTCGGGCGCTGACAACATTTCGTTGTTCACGATTTCGAGCACGGGAGCGATCACGGAGGTGACCCCGCGTGTCAATGCGGGAACGGCGCCGACCCTGATGGTGATCGACTCGGCGGGGAAATATCTGTACGTGGGCAATTCGGGCTCGTATGACATTTCGGTGTTCTCCATCGATTCGGGCACCGGAGCACTGACGCCGGTTCCTCAGATTTCTAAACAACCTACACTTACGATTGGCATGACACCGTTCAAGATGCAACTAGCCCCTTCGGGCAATATCCTTTATGTGACGGGACAGGCGAACACTGGTGTGGTTCAGGCCTTCTCGGTTAATGCGGGAGTGTTCAGTAACCAGCCGATCGCGGGATCGCCGTACACGACCGGCAACGCCCCTTATGGACTCACGGTCGATTCGGGCGGCAAATTCTTGTACACAGCAAACACGATCGACAGCTCGATTTCGGAGTTCAAGATCAACTCCGACGGATCGCTGGCAGCGTTGGCCGGTTCTCCCATCGGCCAGACTGGGGCCAGCCCTACGGCCCTCCTGATCGACAATTCGGGGAAGTACATGTATGTCGCAAACAGCCAGAACCTGCAAACCTACTCGGTGGGAAGCGATGGATCGTTGACCTTAAACACGATTTCGCAATCCGGCACGGCGGCACAGCCGAACACCGTTGTCAGTGATCCGAGTGGCAAGTATCTGTTTGTCGGTTCACCCTCGGCCATTCAATCCCTGAGTCTGGACGGCAGCACTGGGGGCCTGACGTCGGTTGCCACATACTCGGTGTCGACCACGCCCACTTCGATCGTCGTGACACCGTAGTTGAAAGTGGAGCAGGAATGAGCACAGCAGTTCAGATTCAGATTAAAGAGCAGGCAAAAGGCGCGGAGCGATACGCGGAGCGGGTGAATCCGGCGTGGGTGCGGCTTCTCAACCTGCTGGAGATGAACGTTCATTACGACCGCTGCGTGGGAGCGGAGCTGTTCACGTCGGACGGCAGGCGCATTCTGGATTTCCTTTCTGGATATTGCGTTCACAATATCGGGCACAACCATCCTGACGTGGTTGCGGCACTGCAAACGGAACTCGGGCGCTGCGGGCCCGCAATGATTCAAACTCACGTGGCGGACCTGGCAGGGGAACTTGCCGAACAGCTTTGCCAAAGAGCTGGAGGAAGACTGCAGCGCGCGTTCTTTTGTTCTTCGGGCAGCGAAGGAGTAGAGGCGGCGATCAAGTTTGCGCGGGCGCATACCCGGCGCGCGGGGATCCTGTCCGCGGAGCATGCTTTTCACGGCTTGACGTGCGGTGCGCTGTCGTTGATGAGCGATTCGTACTGGCGGGACGGGTTCGGCCCGCTGCTGCCGGAGACGAAGACGGTTCCCTTCGGCGATCTCGAACGCCTGGATCGCGAACTCAAGAGCAAGAAGTTTGCCGCATTCATTGTGGAGCCGATCCAGTCGGAGGCGGGTGTCTGCGTTCCCGATCGGAACTACTTGCGGAGCGCTGAATCCCTCTGCCGGCGCTATGGAACGCTGTTTGTGCTCGACGAGGTACAGACTGGCATGTACCGCACCGGACCATTTCTCGCGGCGCACAGCTTTGGTGTCGAGCCAGACATGGTGGTGTTAGCCAAGGCCATGAGCGGAGGGCTTGTGCCCTGCGGCGGCGTATTGATGTCGGAGGCGATTTGCGACTCGGTGTATTCGTCCGTCCCCAGGGCATTTGTACATACATCCACCTTCAGCGAGAACAGCCTTGCAATGCGTGCGGCGCTGGCGACGCTGGAAGTCCTGGAGCGCGAGCAATTGGGAGCGCGCTCGATTGCAGCCGGTGAGTATTTGCGGGCTCGGCTTGCGGAGACGCTGACCGAATTCGACATGGTGAAGGAAGTTCGCGGAGCGGGACTCCTGATGGGCATTGAATTCCAGGCGCCGCGCCAGCTGAAGTTGCGCCTCCCTTACCAGGCGTTCAGCGCAATTCATCCGGGGATGTTCGGTCAGATTGTGGTTATGCGACTGTTCCGGGATGCGGGATTTCTGACCCAGATTTGCGGGAACAATTTCATGGTTCTGAAAGTTGCGCCGCCGCTGGTGGTGAATGATTCGCAACTCGATGCCTTTGTGGCAGCCATCCGCGGCGTGGTGGAACTCGCCAATTCTCCGGGCGCATTCTGGTCTGAGGCTCTGGGGTTGGCGAAGCGGGCTTTTCAAATGTGATGTCAGATTTTTTGACAAACGAGTGACAATTCCGTCATCCGGCCTTCGCACAATGTATTAGAAGACAGCGCATTTAGGCGGGTACAACCGCGAGTAGTGCGGAAACATCTAAATATACATCCCGCAGGCGCTGACCCCCGATGGGGATCGGTATCCAGGACAATATGAAAATTGCCAGCGCCGCGAGCGCGTTTCCGAAGCATTATTATCCACAAAAATTCCTGCTGCAAAAATTAGAAGAATACTGGGGCGAACGGCTGCGAAATCCCCAGATGCTGGCGCGCCTGCACCGCAATGTCGCGGTCGATGGACGTCACCTGGCCATACCTCCCGACAAATATTTCGAGCTCGATACCTGGGGCAAGGCCAATGACGTCTGGATCGAAGTCGCACAGGAACTGGGGGAGGAAGCGTTGTGCCGCGCACTGCATCATGCCGGGGTGGAGCCCAGCGAACTCGGCGCGCTGTTCTTCACCTCGGTAACCGGCATCTCGAGTCCGTCCATTGACGCGCTCCTGATCAACCGCATGGGTCTTCCGACCAACATCAAGCGCATACCCATTTTTGGGCTGGGGTGTGTAGCGGGAGCGGCGGGAATCGCGCGGGCTGCCGATTATGTCAAAGCGTACCCCAAGCAGGCCGCCGCACTGGTGTCGGTGGAACTCTGCTCGCTGACGATTCAGCGTGACGATCTCTCGGTGGCGAACCTGATCTCTTCGGGGCTGTTTGCGGACGGTTCGGCAGCGGTCGTTGTGACCGGCGATGAGGTGAATGCCATTGGGCCGGAGATCATCGCAACCCGGTCGGTGTTTTATCCGGACACCGAGGAGATGATGGGCTGGAAGGTGAGCGAGAAAGGGTTTCGCATCACGCTGTCGCCGCAGGTTCCGGTTCTGATCCGCGAGCATCTGGGTGCAGATGTGGACTCATTTTTACACGAGCAAGGTCTGGAGCGAAAACATATTGGGAGCTGGGTTCTGCATACCGGCGGCCCGAAAGTTTTGGAAGCTACTGCGGATGCACTCGATCTGCATGATGGCCAGCTGGATGCTTCGTGGAATTGCCTGAAGAAAGTTGGCAATTTGTCTTCGGCTTCAGTGCTGGTGGTGCTGGAAGATGTGATGAGAAACCGGCGTCCGGAACCAGGCACGCTGGGCGTGCTGGCGGCAATGGGCCCGGGATTCTGTTCTGAACTTGTACTTCTGAAATGGTGAGGGCCGTTTGCTCGATTCGACCGATGTATTCGTAATTGGCGGTGGGCCCGCAGGATTGGCCGCAGCGATTGCCGCGCGACAGCGTGGGTATCGTGTGATCGTTGCCGATGGCGTGAGGCCGCCGATCGATAAGGCGTGCGGCGAAGGATTGATGCCGGATGGTCTTGCCGCGCTTGAACGATTGGGGATTCGCGTGCCCTTGGGCGAGGCTCATCCCTTTCGGGGAATTCGTTTTGTAGGACTGGATTCTTCCGCGGCTGCCGTATTTCCCGGTAAGGCTGCAGGGCTGGCGGTCCGCCGAACAGCGCTGCATCTCATCATCGCGGAACGCGCTGAGCAACTGGGAACGGACTTTCTGTGGGGTACCAGCGTGACCGGAATTTGCTCCGAAGGTGTGCGCATCGGAGATCGCGTAGTGCGCTGCCGCTGGATTGTTGGCGCAGACAGCTCGAATTCGCTGGTGCGGCGATGGGCGGGACTGGACAACGGGCGCAAACCCAAGCTGCGCTACGCGTTTCGACGGCACTATAGGGTGGCCCCGTGGACCGACCACATGGAGATTCATTGGGGAGCGCGTTGCCAGGGATATGCCACCGCGGTGGGGAGAGACCGGGTGTGCGTGGCCTTGGCATCGCACGATCCCGCTCTGAGACTGGAAGAAGGATTGCGGGAATTGCCCACATTGAGCGCCCGCCTGCGGGGCGCGGAACCGCTCACCACGGAACGGGGCGCGCGTACGGGCAACCGCACATTTCACAGGATATTCAGAGGAAACGTGGCCTTGATTGGCGATGCTGCGGGAACTGTGGATGCCATCACCGGCGAAGGTTTGGGGCTGGCGTTCACACAGGCGGTGGCGCTGGCGCGTTGTTTTGAAACCGGAGATTTGAGCGGCTATCAGCAGGAACACCAGCGCCTGATGCGGCGCCCGCGCGGCATGGCGCGACTGATGCTCACCTTGGATGGCCGTCCGTGGCTGCAGGAACGGACATTGCAGACTTTTCGCAAGCATCCTGACATCTTCCGGCGATTGCTAGCATTGCATCTTGGGGAGTTGCCACCGCTGGAACTGGTACGGGATGGACTTACTTTGGGATGGGGGTTGTTAACAACTTAGGTCATGAAACATTGGCAAAAACAATTTCGCGCAGTTGTGATCGGCGCTATGGCGGCGGTTTCCATTCTGGTGGTCTCGTCTGTGGCGCAGGGGCAGACTTTTCAGGTTGACCCGGCGCAGAGCTCCGTGAAGTTTACGCTGGGTGATGTGCTCCACACGGTCCATGGAAGCTTCGCTCTAAAGCACGGTGAGTTGCAGGTGCAACCGGCCGGAAAACTCTCAGGCGAGATCGTGGTGGATGCCACCAGCGGGAACAGCGGCAGCGGAATGCGCGACCGCAAGATGAACAAAGAAGTGCTGGAAAGCGCGCGCTATCCCGAGATTGATTTCCGTCCTGACCGGTTTGATGGAGAGGTTGCTCCGCAGGGGAAATCGTCGGTCATGGTGCACGGCATGTTCAGCATTCATGGGACCGATCGCGAGATCACGGTTCCCGCGCAAGTGGAAAGGGACGGAGATCACTGGGCTGCGAATGTGCACTTCACGGTTCCATACGCGAAGTGGGGGATGAAGAATCCCAGCACCTTGTTTCTGAAAGTCAGCGACACCGTGGAAATCGATATGTCGGCGGCGGGAAGCGTCACCACCAGTACGGCGGCTTCAACTCAATAACCCTGGCGGGGAACAATTCCCTTGCCTTCTGTGCAGTCATACGTACGTCCAGCAGACAGATTCTTGAACTCTTCCGTTCGACCGCTGGGCCAGTAAATGACGGCGCGTTCAACCTGATCGCGTTTCTCCAGACCGAAGGTCACCGGCAGTTCCGATTGCGACAGGTAGCTGGAACCGCCTTTAACCATGCGCGATTGCTGGAGCCCTCCCGAGGAAATGTGGACTGTGGCGCCGATGGCGTCGCGATTGGATTTGGTTCCGACCAGGCGGAAGCGGATGCTGCGATGCGCCGCCAGTTGGTCGTTGCGATACAGGTAAGCTGGGCCGTTGTTGGTCGTGATCAACAGATCGAGGTCGCCATCGCGATCAAAGTCCCCGTAGGCCAGACCGCGTCCCACCTTAGGCTGATCGAAACTGCCACCGGCCTCAGAGGCAACATCGTGAAAACTACTTTTTCCATTACTCAGAAAAAGCTGCGGAGGTTGCGCGTATCCGACATTACCGCGAATGTTGCGGACGGTCTCGTCGATGTGGCCATTGGCGACGGCGAAATCGAGCCAGCCATCGAGGTTGACATCGAGAAATGCGCAGCCGAATCCCAGGCTGTTTCTGGACGCGATTCCCACGCCGGACTGGGGCGCAATGTCTTCGAACGCTTTGCCGGTGAGGCGGTACAGGCCGATCATCTCATTGTCGAAATTGGTGATGGCGACACCGGGAGTGCCGGAGTTCTCAAAATCGGCGACATCGACCCCCATTCCTGCACGCGCCTTGCCTTCCGTGCTAAAGGCGAGACCCGCTTCGACAGCGGCATCTTTGAAAGTGCCATTGCGCTGATTACGATAAAGCTTGTTGGGCTGAGTGTCGTTTGCGACCAGCAGATCGGGCCAGCCATCGCGGTTTTCATCGAACAAAGCGACGCCCAGAGATTTTGAGCTGCTGTCGAAGATGCCGCTGGCGGCCGTCACATCTTCAAACGTCCCGTTGCCGCGATTGTGAAAGAGCCAGCAGGTGGCGCCGCGATAAGCTTCGGGCGTGCAGTAAGACTTGTGCTTTCCGTCGAGGCTGCAGAAAACGTCGGTTTCCGGAGACCACTTTACGTAATTACAGACGAACAGGTCGAGCAGGCCATCGCGATCGTAGTCGAACCACAATGCGGAGGTGCTGAAGCCCTCGCGCTTTCCCAAACCGGCGGCATGGGTCACGTCCACGAACGTTCCTTTGCCGGTGTTATGGAACAAGCGATTTTGTCCGACACAGGTGATGAGAATGTCGGGGAAACCGTCATTATCGTAGTCGCCTACCGCGACACCCATACCGTAGAGTTCGACATCGAGCCCGGCGCGGGAGGTTACGTCGGTGAAGGTTCCATCGTGGTTGTTGCGGTAAAGACGAAGCGTGGTGCGGCTTTTCTTGTGTCCGGGCCAGTCGGCGCCGTTGATCAGCAGAATGTCCTGCCAGCCGTCGCGATCGTAGTCCAGGAAGGCGCAGCCGGAGCCGAGCGTCTCGGGCAGGAACTTGCCGCCGAAAGCTCCGCTGTTGTGCTGGAAGTGGAGGCCGGCGGGCTCGGTCACATCGGTAAAGCGGAAACCGAGATTCGTATTGGCCGTCTGCGGTGCGAGCGCGTGAAGGCGCGACAAACACGGCCACGAGGCCAGACCAGCCATTCCCCCCAGGAAAGACCTGCGATTCACGGAACGTTCACCAGCCCGGAGCGGATGGCGTACACCACAAGTTCGGCGGTCTTGTGAATGCCAAGCGTGTTCATGATGTTGGCGCGGTGAACTGCGACGGTGTTTGCGCTGAGGTCGAGAGCGGTGGCGATTTCCTTGTTTGATTTGCCATCGACAATCATCTGCAGGACCTCGAGCTCGCGAGGCGTGAGGGCGGCGTTGCGCTCTCCTTTGAGCGCGGCGCGCTGCTCGACTTTGGGATCGAAGACCGTTTCCCCGGCCGCAACCTTGCGGATTGCGGCGCTCAGCTCGAGATCCAGCGCGTTCTTGAGCACGTAGCCTTTGGCTCCGGCTTCGATCGCCTGCCGCACCCACGTGTTCTCGCTGTGCATGCTGAGCATGAGAACCGCAGTTTGGGGCGAGCTTTCGATGATGGCGCGAGTGGCCTGCAAGCCGTTCATGCCAGGCAGGGCGCAGTCCATGACCACAACCTGGGGATGAAGCTGTTTCGCCAGCTTGACAGACTCTTCGCCATCGCCCGCCTCGCCGACGACCTCCATGTCCGGTTCATCTTCGAGCATCCGGCGAAAGCCGCGGCGAACCAGGCTGTGGTCATCCACGAGCAATACTGTGATCTTCTTTTCCATATGGTTCCGCTTTCGACTCGGCTTTCTCCCTGGGCACGGTCAGGTGCACCAGAGTTCCACCTTCCGGCGGACGCGAAAAAACGATCTGTCCGCCCATCAACTCGGCGCGCTCGCGCATGGCAACCAGGCCGATGCCCCGCCGGTTGGGACGCTCGGGAAATCCGGTGCCATGGTCCTGTATTTCCAGTTCCAGCGTGCTGGGCAGGAAACGCAAGCGCACCGAAGCGCGCTTGGCGCCGGAGTGACGTGCCACGTTATTCAGAGCCTCCTGCAGCACGCGGTAGACGTGCACTCCCGCGCTGCCGTCGACGGGAAACGGCTCCCCCTGCTTCTCATAGGATATTTCAATGCCGGTTTGTCTTTCCACGGTCGGAATATACCAATCGAGGGTGCTTTCGAGGCCAGCCTCATCGAGCATCACGGGGTGAAGCGCCTGCGACAGACTGCGCACACTCTCCAACGTGGTCTGCACAGTTTGCATGACCTCCTGCAGGTCGGCCCTGAGGGACGAGCCTTCGGGAGCGTGCGTTCCGGCGCGACGAAGCATGGAGCCGATGGCCGTTAAAATCTGCCCGAACTCATCGTGCAGTTCGCGGGAGATGTAGCGCAACGTGGATTCCTGAGTAGCGATGAGTTTCTGGGCCAGTTCGCTGCGGCGCTCCGAGATTTCCTCCAGTCGCGCGAACAGGCGGCGATTCCAGCGAATTAACGAAAGGCTGCTCAGCAGAATCGCGAGCAACGTGGCGGCGAGAAAAACGTAGACCTGGCGGCGCACACGGTCGTAGATCTGAACTATGCGTTGTCCGGCCTGCTCTTCGTTCTCGCTGTTCTGAACCAGCAGACGGGCGACGGCGGTGCTCAGGGAAGCTTGCCGCTCCTGCAAAGAATTTTGCACTTGCTCGCGGGCGTCTTTTTCTTTTCCCGCACGTGCCAGAGCGAAGATGCGGTCCACGGCGTCCCAAAACTGGGTAAAGGAACTGGTTAGAAAGGCGCTCTGCTCAGGAGTACGGCTGGCGGCGGCAAATCCTGCTTCCAGGCGCATAGCATCGTCCAAATCGGTACGGATGCGTTCGAATTGCGCCGACCATGCGGTCAGAGGATAAGGCTCGTTGCTGCTGACCATGTCACGCATGGCCACGGCCAGCAGGTTCAAGTCATTCTGGATGCGGAGCAACTGCAGGGAGTCTTTGCGATTGCGGTCGACCAGGTTCGTTTGGAGTTCGCGTAGGCTTCTGATCTGCCATGTCATGTAGGCGGAATAGGCCAAGACCGCCGACAGCGTGATTACAAGCCCGAGGAGCAGGCCAAAGGTCGGCGAACGGTCCGACGGAGACGGGCGGGACACGTGCTGAGGATACAACGGCGGG
>JAICJP010000238.1 GCA_025928375.1 Candidatus Sulfotelmatobacter sp. | reverse complement strand
GGCCGTAGGCAATGCCTACCTGCAATCGATTGCCGCGGCGGCCCGGGTCGAAGCGGTAGAAGCGCAGGTTACGAGTGCTCAGGCGCTATCTAACAAGGCTTCCGATCAGCAAAAGGCTGGGCTCACTCCGGCGATCGATGCCTTGCGCGCACAAGTGGAACTGCAAGCTCGCCAGCAGCAGCTCATTCAGGCACGCAACGAGTCGGACAAATCGAATTTGAGCGTGGCGCGTGTCATCGGACTTCCGCCCGGGCAGCGCTTCGTTCTGACGGAAAAGGCGCCCTATGAAGCATTAGCTCCCCTACCGCTGGAAGCCTATCTGCAGCATGCTTACCAGGAACGGGCGGATTATCAGGGAGCTCTGGCGCAGGTCCGTGCTGCAGAACTGTCCAAAAAGGGGGCGCAGGCTGGCCATTATCCTACCGTCGATCTGAACGCCAATTATGGGGACATCGGCGTCACTCCCGCACATTCCAATGGGACCTGGCAGGTCATTGGCGGAGTGAATATCCCTATCTTCGCGGGCAACCGGGTTCATGCCGACCTTCTCGAAGCGGATGCACAACTGAAGCAAGCGCGTTCGCAACTGGGAGACCTGCGTGGCCGGATCGACTACGAGGTGAGGGCTGCGCTTCTCGATCTGAATTCAGCTGCGGAGCAGGTGGAAGTGGCACGGAGTTCGGTCGATCTGGCGGAGCAAGCGCTAGCTCAGTCGCAGGATCGATTTAGTGCCGGGGTGGCAGACAACCTGGAAGTCGTGCAGGCGCAAGAAGCGGTAGCCGCCGCCCACGATTCCTATATTCAAAGTCTCTATGCTCATAATCTCGCGAAAGTCGAACTTGCTTACTCGATCGGCGACGCCGAGCAGGGTGTGAAACGTTATCTGAAAGGCATTCGATAATATGGAGCCCACAACGCAGAGTCCTCCCGGGCAAGGCTCAGCCAACGACACGACGACTGAGAGCCAGGAGCGCAGCAGTAAGCCGTTGCCCGCGACTGAGAGGGATTACCATACCCGGCCCTCGCGCGCGAAAAGCTCCGGCTTCCGAATCGCGATCGTGATTGCCATTATCGTGTTGCTGGTGATTGGCTTCTTTGCCTATCGGTACTTTACGAGTTACGAATCCACCGACGACGCCCAGATTGACGGGCACATCAACTCCGTGAGCGCGCGCGTCTCCGGCCATGTGATCAAACTCAACGTGCAAGACAACCAGTATGTCGCGGCGGGAACGGTGCTCGTCGAGATCGACCCCGCGGATTACCAACTCGCTTACGATAAAGCTAAAGCTGACTATGCCGATGCGGGAGCAGCAGCACTAGCCGCGGGGGTCAATGTTCCTATCACCTCGATCAGCACGAGCGGTCAGGTATCGGCGACGGAGGCCGATGTGAACAGCGCTCGTGCCGGGATCGAAGTTGCGCTTCATCAGTACCAGGCTGCCAAGGCACAGTTGCAGCAGGCCGAGGCTAACGACGTGAAAGCGCAGAATGATCTTGGACGTTACAAGCAACTCATCTCCAAGCAGGAGATCTCACAACAGCAATTCGATCAGGCCGTAGCGGCTGCCCAAGCCAGCTCCGCTGGGGTGGAAGCAGCCAGGGCGACTGTCGATGCGGCCCAACAGCAGGTGACGCAGGCGCAGGCCAAACTGGTGCAGGCGCAATCGAATTGGGCGACTGCGCGCACTGCGCCGAGGCAGATGCAGGTCACGCGAGCCCGGGCGGCCTCCGCTGTAGCGGAAGTGCAGCGAATGAAAGCCAACCTCGACCAGGCGCAACTCAACTTGCAGTACACCAAGGTCGTGGCTCCCGTGAATGGAATCGTGAGTGACAGGACCGTGGAAGTCGGGCAGAACGTTGCTCCCGGTCAGGAACTCATGAAAGTCATCAATCTCGATGACATTTGGGCGACCGCGAATTTCAAAGAAACACAGCTCCGCGAGATGAAGCCCGGCCAGCGCGTGGTTATCGATGTCGATGCAAATGGGCGCAAATATTACGGCAGAGTGGATAGCATCGCCGGCGCCAGCGGGGCTCGCTTCAGCTTGCTGCCGCCAGAGAACGCTACCGGGAATTATGTAAAAGTGGTGCAGCGCATTCCGGTAAAAATCGATCTTGATCCGGGCTCAAACAAGGATCATCAGTTGCGTCCCGGCATGTCGGTGACTCCGAAGGTTCAGATCCGCTGATGGGCGCTGCCAGCACCACGTTCGATCAGGCGAATGCCTGGCGACCGGCAGTCAATCCGTGGGTGATCGCACTGGCCGTGACGCTGGCCACGTTCATGGAAGTGCTGGACACTTCCATTGCCAATGTGGCTCTGCCGCACATAGCCGGCAGTTTGTCAGCGGGCCAAGATGAAAGCACCTGGGTACTCACTTCTTACCTGGTTTCCAACGCAATTGTCCTTCCTCTGAGCGGCTGGTTGTCGTCGATCGTGGGCCGCAAGAACTTCTATATGGGCTGTGTGGCTTTGTTCACGACCAGCTCATTTCTGTGCGGTCTGGCGCCGAATCTCACGGTTCTTATCATCTGCCGCGTTCTCCAGGGAGTAGGCGGCGGGGGCCTGCAACCCAGCGAGCAGGCGATTTTGGCGGACACTTTTCCACCCGCAAAAAGGGGAATGGCATTCGCTGTGTACGGGGTGGCAGTAGTGACGGCTCCGGCGATCGGACCCACGCTGGGCGGGTGGATCACGGACAATTTCAGCTGGCGCTGGATTTTCTTCATCAACATTCCGGTTGGCATCCTGTCGATCCTGCTTACCTCGAGGCTGATTCAGGATCCGCCCTACTTCCGCCGCCGGAAAATCCGCGAGACGCATATCGATTACGTGGGCTTGGGCTTCGTCGCTCTCGGACTGGGCACGCTGCAGGTTGTGCTTGATAAGGGGCAGCGCGAGGACTGGTTTGAATCCCACATGATTGTGGTGCTGGCAACGATCGCGGCGGCATCGCTCATCTTTGTGATCTTCTGGGAATGGAAACAGAAGGACCCCATTGTCGACCTGCATCTGTTCCGCGATCGCACCTTCGGCGTCTCGAATCTGCTGATGTTCATGCTGGGATTCGCCTTGCTGGGCAGCACGTTGCTGCTGCCGTTATTCATGCAGACGATGCTGGGGTATACGGCGCAGCAATCAGGCTTCGCCCTGATGCCGGGCGGATTCCTGATCATGCTGCTGCTGCCCCTGGTCGGCTTCTTACTATCGCGCTATCCGCCCCGATGGTTGTTGGTATTTGGACTGGTCGTCTTGTCAGCCTCGCTGTTCCACATGACACGGTTCAACCTTCAGATCGACTTCAGGACGGTTGCCATCGCACGTTCAATACAGGCGGTCGGAATGGCTTTTCTGTTCGTGCCTATCAATACCGCTGCCTATGCTTTCCTTCCTCGGGACAAGAACAATGCCGCTTCCGGCCTGATGAACCTTGCACGCAATATTGGCGGCAGTGTGGGAATCTCGGTGGTGACGACCATGCTGGACCGGCGCGCCCAGGTGCACCTTACCCATCTGGCGAGCAACCTCAGCCAGGCCAATCCGGCCCTGTCGCGGATGATCACTGGAGCCTCGCAGGCCATGAGGGCCCATGGCAACAGCGCGGCGGGAGCAACCCAACAGGCCTATGCCTTACTCCAAAGTACAGTACAGCGCCAGGCCACCATGCTGGCGTACATCGACTGCTTCTGGTTTCTGGGGGTTGCGATCATGCTGATGATCCCTGCCGTGTTCTTGATAAAAAAGACAAAGGGTGGCGGCGGAATGGCAGTACACTAACAACCCATGTTTCGCCTCATTACCATCGAGCGCGAGTATGGCTCCGGCGCAGCGGCAATCGCCGCTTCGCTGGCCGAACAACTCGGGTGGAAGCTTTGGGACCACCTGCTTACCGAAGAAATTGCCCGCATCGCCAAAGTAGATCCTTCCGCTGTTCTGCGCTGCGACGAGCGTATGGACAGCCGCCTGCACCGGCTTGCCAAAGTGTTCTGGCGCGGAAGCTACGAGCGCAGCACTCCCCTGGGTAGCCAGATTTTTGACACGGACCGCATGGTTGCCATGATGCAGGACATCATGAACCGCATCGCACAGGAGGGAAATGCGGTGATCGTCGGGCGCGGTGCGCCTTACTTCCTGCGGGACAATCCAGATGCCTTCCACGTATTTCTCTATGCGCCCAGAGCAGAGAAAATTCGGCGCACGATCGCGGACGGGCACTCGCAACAGGAAGCCGAAGAAATGGTGGACTTCGTCGATCGCGAACGGATTGCGTACGTGAAGCACTATTTCAACGCCGACTGGCCCACTCGCTCGCTGTACCACATGATGCTGAATACAGCCGTGGGCAATGAGCCGGTAGTCAAAACGATTTTGGAAACGATGCACCGGGTGGCGGGCAGGCCGAAAGCTACCGAGTTCGAGAACTCCAAGCCGCAGACCGTCCCGCATTTGTAAATTAACGTGGTATTTGTGGCCGGATCGGCCGCATGGGCGCGGGGCAACAATCTTCGGCACAAGTATCCGGGCGGGATCCAAGCGAGCCCAACGCTCGACGCTCCGCGCCGTCGGTGCGTTCAAGAATCAGTTCACGAATCATCGCGATAAACCTGGAATGTACGCCCACCGTTTTCGCCCTCGCCATGGGCAGAGACAGCGAATCGCACAGCTGCCGCGCCTCGATATCGAGATCGTACAAAACTTCCATGTGGTCTGAGATGAAACTGATGGGCGCGACCACGATAGCGGTGGCTAGATTCTTCTGCTTCACCTCGCGGATGTAATCCAGAATGTCCGGCTCTAACCAGGGCTGTCCGGGAGCTCCGCTGCGACTTTGATACGCCAGCGCATCATTCGAGGTTTCAAGACGACCCGAAACTAACCTTCGGACTTCCTGCAGTTGCTGAACGTAGTCCGAAGTGGTGGCCATGGAGAGAGGCACGCTGTGCGCGACGTAAACAATCTGCACGTCCTGTTGAGCGTTTGCCGGAAGTTCGCGCAGGGCCTCCCGGAGCTTGTCTTCAGTAGCTTCGATAAACCCAGGATGATTAAAGAAAACTCTGATCTTATCGATTGCAGGAGCACCATCGCCGATCTCCGACTGCGCGCGCATGATGTCTTCGCGATATTGGCGGCATCCGGAATAGGAACTGTATGCCGAGGTAACAAAAGCCAGGGCTCGCCGGATGCCGTCTTGTTTCATTTGCCTTAAGGTGTGGGCAAGCATGGGATGCCAGTTCCGGTTACCCCAGTAAATTGGGAGGTTCGGGCCATGCTGTTCGAGTTGGCGTTTCAGAGCGGCAATCAATTCGCGGGTTTGCTGGTTGATGGGGCTCTTGCCGTCAAAATGATAGTAGTGTTCAGCGACGGCGAGCATGCGTTCGCGCGGAACGTTGCGGCCTCGAAGCACGTTTTCAAGAAATGGAATTACGTCTTCTCGCGATTCGGGACCGCCGAAGGAGACAATCAAGATGGCATCGTAGGTTATT
This sequence comes from Candidatus Sulfotelmatobacter sp., assembly GCA_025928375.1. Lineage (GTDB taxonomy): Bacteria > Acidobacteriota > Terriglobia > Terriglobales > Acidobacteriaceae > Sulfotelmatobacter. The sequence goes on along the minus strand of JAICJP010000238.1, from coordinate 1,256 downwards.
GGTGCAGGGGGGCACAGTTCTCCGCTTTCGTCGTAGCTGTTCATCGGACCCTTACCACGGGGTACACAGAGGTCCACATGGGGAAAACCCGAGACTCTGTGTGTCCAGCGTGCTGCCATTCTGATATTTGCCAAGAGGAAGGATTCTGGTGCGCCCGGAGAGATTCGAACTCCCGACCTGTTGCTCCGGAGGCAACCGCTCTATCCAGCTGAGCTACGGGCGCGTGGTGAATACAGTTTACATGGGCGAGCAAAGGAGCAGCAACGCAGAAGGGAGCGCATGCGATGGGAAGCGGAGTTAGTTGGGCTTACCAGCGATCGCGTCGACCGCCGCCTCTATCGCCGCCTTTGCCGCCGCGGTCGCGGCCAAAACCACCACCGCCGCCACCGCCGCGCTCCGTTTTCGGACGTGCTTCATTGACATTGATGGTGCGGCCGCCCACCTGGCTTCCGTTAAGCGCCGCGATCGCTTTCTCGCCGTCTTCGTTGTTGGTCATTTCAACGAATCCGAAGCCGCGGGAACGTCCGGTATCGCGGTCCATCATGATGCTGACACGATCCACTGGCCCGTAAGCTTCGAAGGCTTGCCGGAGTTCGTCCTCATTTGTGTTGAAACTGAGATTGCCGACAAAGATGTTTTTCACGGGTTCTGCCCCTGCATTGAGCTGTCGGAATGCAAGCTCGTTTCGGCGGACTGGCAGGTCGGGAGGGCCTTCCTGAAATCGAGACCGGAGCTGGCAACAGTCGAATGCGGGCGGAAGTATAGCAGGTTTCACGGAACCGGCTGTCAAGATGAATGGGCCATCAGTCCAAATCGACTTTGGAGATTGTCTGCTTCAGAATGTCGGCGGAATGCCGTAAGTTTCGTTGCTCCTCTGGGTCGAGTTCGAGGCGAAGCACTTGCCGCACACCTCCACGATCAAGGACGGTGGGAAGGCTCAGGCATATGCCGTCGATTTCGTAGTAATTATCGATCAAGCTGGAAACGGAAAGTACGGTATTCTGATGGCGAAGAATGGTTTCGGTGATTCGCATGAGCCCGGCCGCGACAGCATAGTAGGTTGCGCCTTTGCGTTGGATAATGCTGTAAGCAGCGTCCCGCGTAGCTTCAAAGATCTTCCGCATGGTGGCGTCATCGCAGGAAATTCCATGAAGGCGGCAATAATCGGGGAGTCGCATGCCTGCAATATTGGCGAGCGACCAGACGGGGACCTCGCTGTCTCCGTGCTCACCAATGATGAAGGCGTGAATGCTGCG